>DASSGC010000259.1:0-2961 GCA_035693765.1 Acidimicrobiales bacterium | reverse complement strand
CCCCGCACGGCCGGTGCCCGCGCGGGCCCCACCCGGCCCGGCCGCCGAGCCTGGCGCCGTGCCGCCTCGTAGGCGGCGAACCCTCCCGGCACCCTGCCGGCGTGAGGGGCGCGACCGGGGTCGGCGTCGCCGTCGCCGACCCAGTGGCCGAGAACGATCACGTCCTCGACCGTGCGCTCGAGGAACGCCCGGTCGTGGCTGACCGCGACCAGCGTGCCGGGCCACGTGTCGAGCATGTCCTCCACGGCCCGCAGCGTGTCGAGGTCGAGGTCGTTGGTGGGCTCGTCGAGCAGCAGCACGTTGGGCCCCTGCCGCAGCACGAGCGCCAGCTGCAGCCGCCGGCGCTCGCCGCCCGACAGCATGCGCGCGGGCGCCCATTGGGCGTCGGTGCCGAACCACAGACGCTCGAGCAGGGCCGCGTCGGTCCAGTCGGGCTGGCGGGTCGGGCCGGCCACCAGCTCGCGCACCCGGGCGTCGGGCGGCAGGTCGACGCCGCGCTGGTCGTAGTAGCCCACCCGCACGGTCGACCCGTGCACCACCTCCCCGGACCGGGGTCGCCGCCGCCCGGCCAGCAGGTCGAGCAGCGTCGACTTGCCGCTGCCGTTGACGCCGACCACACCGAGGCGCTCGCCGGGCCCCAGCTTGAGGTCGAGGTGGGCGAAGAGGTCGTGCTCGCCGTAGCCGTCGCTGACGTCGGTCAGCTCGATCACCGTGTCGCCCAGCCGGGGCATCTGCACCAGGTCGGCGAGCGGCAGGTCGTCGGCACGGGCCGGCTCGGGCGCCCGGCCGTCGACGATGGCCCGGGCGGACGCGATGTGCGCCTTGGGCTTGCGGGTGCGCGCCGGTGCCCCGCGCCGGAGCCACGCCAGCTCGGCACGGGCGAGGTTGCGCCGCTTGCGCTCGGCGGTGGCCTCCTGCTCGACGCGGGCGTCCCGGGCGTCGAGGTACGAGGCGTAGCCGCCCTCGTGGACGTAGCCGCCGCCGCGGTCGAGCTCGAGGATGCACGTCGTCACCCGGTCGAGCACGTGGCGGTCGTGCGTGACCAGGACCAGCCCGCCGGTGAACGCGGTCAACCGCTCCTCGAGCCATGCGATCGAGTCCATGTCGAGGTGGTTGGTCGGCTCGTCGAGGATCAGCAGGTCGCTCTCGCTGCCTTCGCCCAGGGTCACGAGCGCCCGGGCGAGCGCCGCCCGCTTGGCCTGTCCACCCGACAGCCGGCGCAGGTCGGCGTCGACCAGCTCGGCCATGCCCAACCGGTCGAGCACGGCCGCACCCTCCCAGCCGCCGCCCACCACGTCGCGGACGGTGCCGTCGGGCAGCACCGCCATCTGGTCGAGGGTCACGACGCGGGCGCCGCGCCCCCGGCGCACCACCCCCGACTCGGGCTCGACCGTGCCAGCCAGCACGCCCAGCAGCGTCGACTTGCCGCATCCGTTGATGCCCACGACCGCCAGCCGGTCGCCACTGGACACGGTCACGGACAGGCCGCTGAACAGCGGCTTGCCCGGCCGGGCGACCGTCAGGTCCTGGGCGTCGACGAGGATCACGGGATGCGACCGTACCGGGCGGCGGTCCATCCACGGCACGGCCGCCCGAGGCCACTAGCGTCGCCGGTCTATGCCTGGCGACGGCATCCTCTCCGGACCCCTCGACATCGACGGCCCCCGGCGGCGACGCCCGGCGCACCCGACCGTCGAGGGCACGCCCGGCCTCGAGGTCCTGCACCGGGCCACCGGCGTCGAGGGCACGGTCATCGGCTTCGAGCACGGCGGCGTGGCCATCCTCGATCGCTCCACCGGCGCCCGCCGTCTGGTGCGGCTCGATCCCGGCGGCTTCCGGGTGCGGGGCCGGGCGGTCACGCTGGTGGCGCCCCGGGCCCGACCCACCCGAAGGTCCGAGCGGACGGCGTCGGGCTCGACGGCGGTGGCCGACCGGCGCGCCCGCGTGGCGCGGGCGAGCCGCATCCTCGTCGAGGGCGTGCACGACGCCGAGCTGGTCGAGAAGGTGTGGGGCGACGACCTGCGGGTCGAGGGGGTCGTGGTCGAGCGACTCGATGGCATGGACGACCTGGCCGGGGTGGTCGACGAGTTCGGTCCCGGGCCCGGGCGGCGGCTGGGGGTCCTGCTCGACCACCTGGTCGACGGCACCAAGGAGGCCCGGGTCGCCGTCGCCGTGCGCCATCCCCACGTACTGGTCACCGGCACGCCGTACGTCGACGTGTGGCAGGCGGTGCGGCCCCGTGCGGCCGGCATCGACGCGTGGCCCACCGTGCCCCGGGGCGAGCCGTGGAAGGAGGGCGTGATCGCCCGCCTGGGGGTGGGCGCCAGCCCCGCCGAGTTCTGGCGCACCCTGCTGGGCCGAGTGCGCACGTTCGCAGACCTCGACCCCACCCTCGTCGGCGCGGTCGAGCAGCTCATCGACTTCGTCACCGCCGACGGTTGAGCGAGGGGTCAGCCGCCGCCGCGGCTACGGACCGGGCCGCGCGCTCCCCCCAGCGTCACGGGCGCCGCGCGGGACGAGGCGAGCGCCGGCACCTCGTGGTCCGCGGGTCGCATACGTCCAAGCGCCGGGTCCCGGGGGGTCCGTACGGTCGGGCCATGGCGACAACGACCTCCGACCCCCGGTCGACGGCGGCGTCCGGTGCGGAGACCCGCGCCGCGCTGGCGCCGCTGCTCTTCGGCTTCTTCCCCGCCCAGGTGCTGCACGTGGGCGCCACCCTCGGCATCGTCGACCACCTGGTCGAGCGCCCGCTGACCACCGCCGAGCTGGCCACGGCCACCGGCACCCACGAGCCATCGCTCGCCCGGGTGCTGCGGGCGCTCGCCTGCTTCGGGGTGCTCGACCAGGTCGGGCCGGACACGTTCGCCCCCGGGCCGCACGCAGGCGGGCTGGCCACGGGCGGCCCGACGTCGTTGCGCCACCTGATCGCGCTGTTCGCCGGCCATGAGGTGTGGCGCTCGT
>DASSGC010000258.1:0-9504 GCA_035693765.1 Acidimicrobiales bacterium | reverse complement strand
GCTGGCCCCGGCACGGCGGCATGTTCCCGATCTGGATGACCTACCAGGGCTTGGCCGCGGTGGCCGCCTGGGGAGGGGCCCGCCGGCTGGCCTGAGTCTCGACATCAGATCGTCGCCCTGCGTGGCCGTCGAAACTCGACGACGGCGCTAACGTGCGCTGACCCGGCCACGCCCAGGAGGGTTGCGCCGGGAACGCGGGCGGTAGGCAGTGAGCGTCGGGCACGAGCTGGAGACGCTTTCGCAGCGTCGCGCCCGAGGCGCGGAGGTAGTAGGTGACCGTCAACAGCGTCGTTGATGATCCGTCGGTGCCGGGTACCCGGTTGGCGGAGGAGTTGTCCCGCGAGCGGGCCGGGCTCCCGGCACGGTTGGCGGTGATCGGCCGGTCGCGTCGCCTGCAGGACGAGATCGCCCGGCGCAGCTACTTCCACCCCAACGGGTTCGTGAAGCTCGTCCTGGACGAGATCCCCGGCCGCGGTCAGCTGCGGCTCCACGTCTGGCCCGAGCCAGCCGGGGACGACGACATCCACGGTCACGCCTGGCGCTACGCCTCC
Organism: Acidimicrobiales bacterium; assembly: GCA_035693765.1. GTDB lineage: Bacteria > Actinomycetota > Acidimicrobiia > Acidimicrobiales > VFJN01 > ZC4RG19. The sequence continues at coordinate 8,953 of DASSGC010000258.1, read as the reverse complement.
GTCGTGGTCGGCGGCGTGCTCGGCGAGATCGGCTACGCGGAGGCCCCCACGGGCGGCGCCCCGATGTGGCGGCACGTGTACGGCCAGACGGGACACCGCCGGTTCTCGATCGCCGACCCGGTCGCCGTCCGCGTCGCGCCGACCGGCGAGGACCGCACGCTCCGCCGCGGCGACGGGTCGCGCCGCGAGCCCGGCCACGTCCACCGGTTCTACGCCGTCACGGGCCCGGCGGCCACGATGCTGCGTGTCGGCCCGGTCGTGGCGGCGCACTCCCACGTGTACCGCGTCGACGCCACGCCGCCGCGGGAGATCACGCCCCGACCGACGACCCGTGCCGACGTCGTCGAGTGGCTGGGCGTCGTGGGCGAACTGGCCGCTGCGGGCGCCGGCGGGTGACCGTCGGCCCCGGCGCGCACGCGGCAACGCCATGTCGTCGTGCCGGGCCGTTGCCGTGATCCCCGCTCTCGCCGCTTCGCCGCGGGCCGGTCGGGACACGCCGGCGCCTGGCGGCGCCGCCTCGGTGACTACTGACCGCCCGTGCGCCGCAGGTGGGCGGCGAACCGGGCCCGGCGATCGGCGTCGCTGCGCAGCGGGCACGAGGAGCACATGTCGGCCACCTTGTACACGAGGCAACACGTGCCCTTCGTGACGAAGCAGCCGGCACCCGCCGGCGAGGAGACCTCGGTGAGCGACGGCCGCACCCGCAGCAGCGGCTGCCGGGCGGCGAGGGCGGCGAGCAGCGCGCCCGTCGCCTGCCAGGCGTGCCGCTGGTCGCCGCCGGACCGCCCGGCCCGGGCCACCGCCGTCTCGGCGATGTGGTCGGCCAGCGTGCCCCACATGCCGGCCAGCCCGTAGGGGGCCCGGGCCCGCACCGCCCGGGCCAGCGGGTCGAACACCTCGACCAGGCTGCCGGCCGCCACCGCCCGGAGCCCCTCGTCGCCGGGCACGACGGTGACGTCCGGGTGGCCCGCGCCGGCGTCGGGGTCGTCCGGTGCCACCGCCACGGCGGCGTCGGGGACCGCCAGCCCGTCGAGCCGGGCCGCCGGGCCGAGCCGGAACCACACGTCGCGCGGCGTCAGGCGGAGGACGCGCCGCTGGTCGACCATCGGCCCGACCACCAGCTCGGCGAGCGACCCGGCGAAGCGGTAGACGATCAGCGCGCCCGCCAGGTCGCGGCGACCGGCGGCCATGCCGTCCCGCTCGTCCTGCACCCAGCGGTCCATGGCGGCGCCGTCGCCGAGCCGATCGGCGAGCCGGATCCAGCCCGGCGCCGCGACGTCGACGCCGAACCGGCGCCACCGGCTGGCGGTGTCCAGGCGCGCCACGGTGGCACGGGCGGGCGGCAGCGCGGTCACGGTCGCGTTCCCGGGCATCGGGTGGCGCCGCGGCCGGCGTGCACGTCCGGGCGGACCGTGAGGAGAGGAGGTCGGATGGCAGCCATCTTCACTCGACGGCATGACCGGGGCGCAACCTGCCGCGGGGCACGGACCGGCCCGCCGCCCGTGGACGTCACCGCCGGGGCCGCCGCACCCTACGGTGGATCGGATGGGCACCGAGACGAGCGCGGCGACGACGGTGCCGGAGTGGTTCCGGCGGGCGCTGGCGGTGCCGTACACCGACGGGTGGGTGGACGTGGACGGCGCGTCGATCCACTACCTGGCCTGGGGTGAGCCGCAGCGGCGCGGCCTGGTGTTCGTCCACGGCGGCGGCGCCCACGCCCACTGGTGGACGCACGTGGCGGCACAGTTCGCGGCCGACGTCCGGGTGGTGGCGCTCGACCTGTCGGGCCACGGCGACAGCGACCACCGCCCCACCTACTCGCTGGAGCAGTGGACCCGCGAGGTCATGGCCGTGGCCACGGCGGGCGGCATCGCGGGCCCGCCGGTCATCGTCGGGCACAGCATGGGCGGGTTCGTGACCATCGCCACGGCGGCGCTGCACCCCGACCGGCTCGCCGGCGCGGTGGTGTGCGACTCGCCGGTGGCGGCGGAAGATCCCGAGGTGAGCGCGGCCCGGGTGGGGAGCGCGTTCGGCACGCCCCGCCCCTACGCCGACCTCGACGCGGCGCTGGCCCGGTTCCGGACCGTGCCGCCGCAGGAGCACTACCTCCCGTACGTCATCGACCACGTGGCCCGGCACTCGCTGCGCCGCGTCGGCGGCGGCTGGCAGTGGAAGTTCGACGGCCGGGTGTTCGCGCAGTTCGCCGGCGGCATCCGGTCGAGCGCGCTGCCCTACCTGCCCGAGGTGCGGTGCCGGCTGGCGCTGCTGCGGTCGGAGGACGGGCTGGTGACCGCGGACATCGGCACCGCCATGTACGACGGGATGGGCCGGGTCACACCGGTGGTGGAGATCCCCGAGGCGGGGCACCACGCCATGCTCGACCAACCGCTCCTGCTGCTGACGGCGCTGCGCACCCTGGTGGCCGACTGGGACCACTCCGAACCCCACCGGCGGACCTGAGGCCGGGGGCGCGCACGCTGAGGCCGGGCGCGCTCGGCACGCCGCTCGCCACGGGCCGGGGCCGCCGCGCCGGCGCCGCTCGCCCGAGCCGGGTCCGGCGGCTACCAGATGCGCACGCGGTCGCCGGGCGGCAGCCACATGCCGTCGCCCTCGCCGACGGCGAACGCCTCGTGGAACTCGTCGAGGTTGCGGACGACGTTGGCCCGGAACTCCGGCGGCGAGTGGGGGTCGACGGCGAGCCGCCGGACCTGCTCGGCCTCGCGCACCACCATGCGCCACACCTGGCCCCACCCGAGGAAGACGCGTTGGCTGCCGGTGAGGGCGTCGATCTCCGGCGGCGCCTCGCCCTGCAGGCTGAGCAGGTACGCCTTGTGGGCGATGGTGATGCCGCCGAGGTCGCCGATGTTCTCGCCGACGGTGAGCGCGCCGTTGACGTGGTGGCCCGGCAGGCCCTCCGGCTCCAGCTCGTCGTACTGGGCGACGAGGGCCTCGGCGCGCTCGTCGAAGCCCTTGCGGTCGGCGTCGGTCCACCAGTCGCTGAGGTTGCCGTCGCCGTCGTAGCGGCTGCCCTGGTCGTCGAACCCGTGGCCGATCTCGTGGCCGATGACGGCGCCGATGCCGCCGAAGTTGGCCGCGTCGTCGGCGTCCGGGTCGAAGAACGGCCACCGCAGGATCGCGGCCGGGAAGACGATCTCGTTCATGCCCGGGTTGTAGTAGGCGTTGACCGTCTGCGGGGTCATGTGCCATTCGTCGCGGTCGATGGGGCGGCCGATCTTGGCCAGGTTGCGGTCCGATTCGAAGGCCGCGGCACGCCGCGCGCTGCCGAGCAGGTCGTGCCGGTCGACGGCGAGGGAGGAGTAGTCGCGCCAGGTGTCGGGGTAGCCGATCTTCGGGGTGAAGCGGTCGAGCTTGTCGAGGGCCCGTTGGCGGGTGGCGGGCGACATCCAGTCGAGCGACTCGATGTCGACCCGGTAGGCCTCCACCAGCCAGCCGACCAGGCGCTGCATGTGGGCCTTGTGCTCGGGCGGGAAGTGGCGGGCGACGTAGAGCCGCCCGACGGCCTCGCCGAGGGCGCCTTCGATCACGCTGACACCGCGCTTCCACCGCTCCCGTAGCTCGGGGATGCCCGACAGCAGGGTGCCGTAGAAGGCGAAGTCGGCCTCGACGAAGCGGCGCGACAGGTAGCCGGCCGACGATCGCACGTGGTGGAACACGAGCCAGGCCCGCCAGTCGGCGATCGGCAGGTCGGCGAGCAGCCGCCCCGCGGCCTCCACGGCGTCGGGCTGGCGGACGATCACCTCGTCGAACGCGCCGGCGGGCGCGCCGAGGCCGTCCAGCCAGGCGGTCCAGTCGAGGCCCGGCGCCAGCGCGTCGAGCTCGGCCCGCTGCCGCTTGTTGTAGGTCTTGAGCGCGTCCCGCGAGTCGACGGTGGTCCAGTGCCCCGCGGCGAGCGCGGTCTCCAGCGCCATCACCCGGTGCGCGGCGTCGTCGGGGTCGGGCTCGTCGACCAGGCGGAGCATGGCCGCGACGTGGTCCACGTAGGCGGCCCGGATCTCGGCGTAGGCGTCCTCGCGGTAGTAGGCCTCGTCGGGCAGGCCCAGGCCGCCCTGCACCAGGTTGACGATGTAGCGGGTGGCGTCGTCGCCGTCGTTGTCGACGTACCACTGGACGAGGCCCGGCGTGCCGTACCGTTCGAGCCGGCCGAGCAGCCCGATCAGCTCGGCCGGGGAGCGGACGGCCCGGATCTCGGCCAGGTCGTCGGCCAGGGGCTCGGCGTCGCGCCGCTCGACCTCGTCCTCGTCCATGAAGGCAGCCCAGAGGTCGCCGACCTTGCGCTCGTCGCTGCCGGTGGCGGCGTCGCCCGCCGCGGCCTCCTCGGCCAGGGCCCGGACGTCGATCTCGGACTGGTCGCGGAGCGCGTGGAACGCGCCGTGCGCGGCCCGGTCGGGCGGGATCTCGGTCTCGGCGGTCCACCGGCTGTTCACGTGGCGGAACAGGTCGTCCTGCGGGCGTACCTCGTCGGACAGCTCGTCGATCGCGATCCCGCTGCGGAGGCTGGCTGGCATCCGGTCAGCCTAGGGAGCCTGTTGGGCAACCCGTGTGCGGATCGACCCTGGCCGGCGAGGCGTGCACAGGCTTTGCCCAGAGGCCCCCCGTCGGCGGGCAGGCCGGGGACGCTCGGTGGCCGTGGCGCGCCCGGCGCCCGGCTCCGGTGCCGTCACGAACCCGCGTGGAGCAGCCCGTCGACGAGGGCGGCGACCGTCTCCATCGTGGTGAACAGCGAGCCGCCGGCGGCTCCGGGGTCGATGCTGGTGAACAGCTCGATGCCGAGGAAGAGGGCGGCCACCGCGGCGGTGAGGTCGGCGGCGGGCAGCAGGTCGGCGAAGGGCGTGTCGGCCAGCAGCCGGTCGATCGTCTCGCCGACGAGCGTGGTCCAGGGGTCGAGCGACTCGCGGATGCCCCGGGCGAGGTCCTCCGAGCCGACGGCACCGGCGAGCATCTGGGTGAGCGCCGCCACGGTGCCGGCCTGGAACTCCTCGTCGTGCAGCCGCCGGGCGACGGCCACCAGCTCGGGCAGCGAGGTGACGGCCCGGAGCGCCTCGGCGTAGAGGGCCGACCGCCGCTCGCTCTCGCTGCGGGCGACGGCCACCAGCAGCCCTTCGACCGAGCCGAAGTGGTAGAAGATCAGCGCCTGGTTGAAGCCGCCGCGGCGCGCGATCGAGCGGGCGCTCAGGCCGGCGATGCCGTCGGCCCGCAGGGCGGCGAGCGCGGCGTCGATGATGCGGGCGCGGGTGGCGCGGGCGGTGGACACCGGTCGGCGTCAGCCCAGCGCCGTGAGCGGCGTGTCGACGAAGCGCCGGTCCATCATGGTCTCCAGGGCCCAGGTCGCGTACGTGCGGGGGAAGGTGGCGAGCCCGTCGCCGACGGCGGTCTGGTTGAGGTGGGCGACGGCCCGGCGGGCCTCGTCGGCGTAGCGGTCGGCGACGGTGAGCGCCGAGGCGACCGTGCCGGAGCGGTGCACCAGCTCGAGGGCGTCGTCGACCCGGTCGGGCTCGCGGAGCAGCCCCCGGAGCTCGTCGCCCTGGTCGCCGGCGAGGGCGGTGAGGACGGGCAGCGTGTAGACGCCCGCGGCGATGTCGGCCCCGGTGGGCTTGCCCAGGCGGTCGGCGTCGGCGATGAGGTCGAGCACGTCGTCGAGCACCTGGAACCCCATGCCGAAGGCGTCGCCGAAGCGGGTGAGGGCGAGCGTGTTGCGATCGGACAGCCCGGCGCAGTGGGCGCCCAGCCGGGTGGCGCACTCGAACAGGGCGGCCGTCTTCCCCCGTACCGATGCCAGGTAGTCGTCGACGTGGCGGCCGGGCTCGAAGAGGTCGCGCATCTCGAGCACCTGCCCCTCGCACAGCTCGCCGAGGGCGGCGGCCAGGATGCGGGCGGCCTCGCCGCTGACCGACGCCGCCAGCTCGGCGGCGCGGGCGAGGACGTAGTCGCCGGCGAGGAGGGCGTGGTTGATGCCCTCGGCGGCGTTGATGGTGGGCCGGCCCCGCCGGGTGGCGGCCCCGTCGAGGATGTCGTCGTGGACGAGCGACCCGACCTGGACGAGCTCGACGGCGGCGGCGGCCGCCACGACCCGGTCGTCGAACGTGTCGCCGACCGCCGCGCTCACGATGGTGAACAGCGGGCGGAGGCGCTTGCCCCCGGCCTCGGCCACCCGCAGCGACGCCGGCCCGAGCAGCGCCCGGTCGCCGCCCAGCGCCGCCGCGATGCGGTCGTCGACGGCGGCCAGCCGGTCGGGGAGGTCGGGGATGCCGAACATCTGGGCGAGGTGCGGCGGTGTGAGCTCGGGCGCCTGGTCGGCTGGGACATCGGCCATCGGCTCGCATCTCCGGGAGTCGTGAGCGGGTGTCGGGACTCGCTGAGCAAGTGCTTTGAGCGTACGCTCAACCTCAGAGGCAGCGAAAGGCCCTGATCGCCGTGAAAGATGTCACCCGGTCGGGCGACAAACGACCACCTCCTGCCCCGGTTACCGTCAAATAAACGTCTCCAATCGGAGACAATTGACGAAATGCCTGCCGAGGCACAGGATCAAGTCACACGAAACACGGGTCACTCCAGACGGTGATCGGTGCGCAACGGCACGGCGCGGTGCTGCGGGGGGACACGGGTCACGCGCGCGCCGGTTTCGCCTGTCGACCCCTTGCCGAGGGGGGCAATTTTGCTACCGAAGCGCAGATCCATAGGCGATAGAAGGCCGTACGGGCACCGGCGTCCTTCCCGGATGAGGGTGGCGCTGGCCGTCGCCCTGGGCGTGGCGATCACCGCGATCTCGCCGGGCGGCCTCAGCGCCCAGTCGGGCCGAACGCCGCAGAGCCTCGACGGCAGCGGCAACAACCCGTTCGTGCCGACCCGAGGCCAGGTCGGGACGCAGTACCTCCGGGTGGGGCCCGCCCGCTACGCCGACGGCCGCAGCGCGCCCGTCGGCGGCCCCAACGCCCGGTTCGTGAGCAACCGCATCTTCAACGACACGAACCAGAACATCTTCTCCGAGAACGGCGTGTCGCAGTGGGGGTTCGCGTGGGGGCAGTTCCTCGACCACACGTTCGGGCTGCGCCAGACGGGCGGACCCACCGCCAACATCCCGTTCAACGGCGGTGACCCGCTGGAGAGCTTCACCAACACCCTCGGTGTCATCCCCTTCAGCCGGTCTGCGGCCGCGCCGGGCACCGGCACCACCAACGCCCGCCAGCAGATCAACACGGTCAGCTCGTACATCGACGCCTGGGCCGTCTACGGCGGCACCAACGAGCGCCTCGACTGGCTGCGGGAGGGGTCGCTCGACGGCAACCCGACCAACAACAGCGCCCTGCTGAAGCTGGACGAGAACGGCCTGCTGCCCCGCCGCGACGCCCGCGGCGACGCCAACGCCGCCCCGTTCATGGAGACCGACGGGCGCCTCATCGGCCAGCCCGGCCGGGCCATGACCGCCGGCGACGTGCGGGCCAACGAGAACATCGGGCTCACGGCCACGCACACGCTGTTCGCCCGCGAGCACAACCGGATCGTCCGGGCGCTGCCGGCCAGCCTGACGGAGGAGCAGAAGTTCCAGATCGCCCGGCGGGTGGTCATCGCCGAGCAGCAGTTCATCACCTACAACGAGTTCCTGCCGACGCTCGGCGTCCGCCTGCCCACGTACTTCGGCTACAACCCGGGGGTCAACGCGACGCTCGGCAACGAGTTCGCCACCGTGGGCTACCGCGCCCACAGCATGATCCACGGCGAGATCGAGGCCGAGGCCGAGGCCGCCCGGTACACGCCCGAGGCGCTGGCCCGGCTCGAGGCGGCGGGCGTCGAGGTGGAGGAAGAGGGCGACGAGCTGGCGTTGATCGTCCCGCTCAACGTGGCCTTCTTCAACCCGGACATCATCGGCGACATCCAGCTCGGCCCGCTGCTCCAGGGCCTCGGCCTGGAGTCGCAGTACAACAACGACGAGCAGATCGACAACCAGCTCCGCAGCGTGCTGTTCCAGGTCCCCGTCTCGGGCAACCCGGAGTGCCTCGACGGGCCCACCCTGCCCGAGTGCTTCCAGGGCGTCGTCGACCTCGGTGCCGTCGACATCGAGCGCGGCCGCGACCATGGCATGCCGACCTACAACCAGATGCGCCAGGCGTTCGGCCTGCCGGCCAAGTCGTCGTTCACCTCGATCACCGGCGAGGCGACGGAGTCGTTCCCGAGCGACCCGGAGCTCACCCCGGGCGACGAGATCAACGACCCGGACGCGCTCGACTTCGTGCGGCTCATCGGCCGGGACGGCCAGGACATCCCGTTGGGGACGCCCGAGGCCGACACGGATGCGGTGCAGGGCATCCGCCGGACCACGACGGCCGCCCGGCTGAAGGCGGTCTACGGCTCCGTCAACAACCTCGACGCCTTCACCGGCATGCTGGCCGAGCGGCATGTCTCCGGGACGGAGTTCGGGGAGCTGCAGCTCGCCATGTGGCGCCGCCAGTTCCAGGCGCTGCGTGACGGCGACCGCTTCTTCTACCTGAACGACCTGAGTGTCCTCGTCGGCATCCGCAACACCTACGGGATCGACTACCGGACCAACCTGGGCGACGTGATCGCCCGCAACACGGACATCCCGCGGGCCGAGCTCGCGGCCAACGTGTTCAAGGCCCCGGCCTGACCCCTCCGGGGGGCACGCCCCGATCGCGGCGCGATGCCGTGACGGGGCGTGCCCCTCGCGTTACCCTCGGCTGCCGGCGAGCCACGGAGCGGGGTGGGCAGCGTGCCGCAGCGGGTGAACGTCATCGGACGGGATCGGTCGGCCATGGCCGACCTCGTGCGCGTCCACCGGGTGGGGATCGTCCGGCAGACCCTGCGGGAGCGGGCCGACGGGCGGTGGCGGGTGCAGGCCCTCGGCGAGGCCGCCGAGCTGGCGGCCCTGGCCGCCGAGGGCTACGAGGTGGAGCCGGTCGAGGAGCTGCCGTCCGAGCCG
>DASSGC010000257.1:0-6942 GCA_035693765.1 Acidimicrobiales bacterium | reverse complement strand
CGCCGGCCGGGGCGACCGCCTTGCCGTTGATCCAGTGGTCATAGCGCACGCTCATGCCCCTGAATCTCCCATGATCCCCAACCCGGCTCCCATCCAGGGACGATCTGCAATCCCCGCGCTGAGAAATACATGAGTGCTCATCTATAGTCCGCTCATGCAAATTGCCAAGGTTGGAGTGGTGGGGTGCGGGCTGATGGGCGCCGGCATCGCCGAGGTGGCGGCGCGGGCGGGATGCGACGTCGTGGTCGTCGAAGAGGACGACGTCGCCGCCAAGGCCGGCCGCAACCGCGTGGAACGCTCGCTCCGCACGGCCGCGGCGCGGGGCAAGCTCGCCGCAGCGGACGTGGAGGACATCCTCGGGCGGCTCGCCGTCCGGAACGACATCGGGACGCTCGCGGACCGCGACCTCGTGGTGGAGGCGGTGTCCGAGGTCGAGGACCTGAAGGTCGCCGTGTTCCGGGCGCTGGACGAGGTGGTGGAACGGCCCGACGCCGTGCTGGCCTCGAACACGTCGTCGATCCCGATCATGAAGCTCGCGATGGCCACCCGCCGGCCGGAACAGGTCGTCGGGCTGCACTTCTTCAACCCGGTCCCCGTCCTGCCGCTCGTCGAGCTCGTGTCGTCGCTGCTCACCAGCCCCGCCACGGCCGAGGCCGCCGGCGAGTTCGCCACGGGCCGCCTCGGCAAGCAGCTCATCCGTTCGCAGGACCGTGCCGGCTTCGTGGTCAACGCGCTGCTGATCCCCTACGTCCTCTCCGCGATCCGCATGCTGGAGTCCGGGTTCGCCTCGGCGGACGACATCGACGACGGCATGGTCCACGGCTGCGCCCACCCGATGGGGCCGCTCGCGCTCGCCGACCTGATCGGGCTCGACACCACGGCGGCGGTCGCACGATCGCTCTACGAGGAGTTCAAGGAGCCGCTCTACTCGCCGCCGCCGTTGCTGATGCGCATGGTCGACGCCGGGCTCCTGGGCCGCAAGAGCGGCCGGGGCTTCTACACCTACGAGCGATGACCGCGGCCCTGCACGTCCCCGCCAACCCCGTCCGCGTCGTCACCGCCGCCGCCCTCTTCGACGGTCACGACGCCGCCATCAACGTGATGCGCCGCATCCTGCAGGCGCAGGGCGCCGAGGTGGTGCACCTGGGGCACAACCGCTCGGTGGACGAGGTGGTGAAGGCGGCGGTGGAGGAGGACGTCGCCGCCGTGGCCGTGAGCTCCTACCAGGGCGGGCACGTCGAGTACTTCGAGTACCTGGTGGAGCGCCTGGCGGCCGAGGGACGCGGCGACGTCCGCGTCTACGGCGGCGGCGGCGGGGTGATCGTGCCGCAGGAGGTCGAGCGGCTGGCGGCGAGCGGCGTGCGGATCTTCACGCCCGGCGACGGCCAGCGCCTGGGGCTGGCGCGCATGGTGAACACCATCGTGGCGGCGTGCGACGCACCGCCCGACGTGCCGGCCGGCGTGGACGACGTGCTCGCCGGTTCGACGCGGGCACTGGCCCGGACGTTGACGGCGATCGAGCTCGGGGCCCTGGATCGCCGGTCGCGCGACGAGCTGGACGCCGCCGCCGGACGGCGGGCGGTACCGGTCCTGGGCATCACCGGCACGGGCGGGTCGGGCAAGTCGTCGCTGACCGACGAGCTGGTGCTGCGCCTGCGCCTCGATCTGGAGGACAAGGTCCGCGTGGCGGTGATCGCGGTCGACCCGACGCGGCGCCGGGCGGGCGGGGCGCTGCTGGGCGACCGGATCCGCATGAACTCGATCGACGCGCCCCACTTGTTCTTCCGGTCGGTGGCGACCCGGTCGGCGGTGACGGAGGTGCCGCCGCACGTGGAGACGATGGTGTCGGCGTGCAAGGCGGCGGGCTTCGACCTCGTCGTCGTCGAGACGCCCGGGATCGGCCAGGGCGACTCCGCCGTCGTGGACCTGTCCGACGTGTCGCTGTACGTGATGACGCCGGAGTACGGGGCGGCGTCCCAGCTCGAGAAGATCGACATGCTCGACTACGCGGACGTCGTGGCGATCAACAAGTTCGAACGCCGCGGCGCCGAGGACGCGCTCCGGGAGGTGCGCCGCCAGGTCACCCGCAACCGCGAGGCCGTCGGCACCGACCCCGGGTCGCTGCCGGTCTTCGGCACCGTGGCCGCCCGGTTCAACGACGACGGCGTGACCGCGCTGTACCAGCACCTCCGGGACCTGCTGGCCGCCGGCGGCCTCGCCGTGGGCGAGGGCACGCTCGCCGCGGTGCCGCACCGGGTGTCGACCGGGCTGTCGGCGCTGGTGCCCGGCAACCGCACCCGCTACCTGGCGGAGATCGCCGAGGCCGTGCGCGGCTACCGCGCCACCACCGCCGCGCAGGTCGCCGCGATCCGCGCCGTCGACCGCCTGGAGGCCGTGCGCGACCAGCTCGCGACCGCCGGGCGCCCGACCGGCGATGTGGACGACCTGCTGGCGTCGGCCGCCCGTGACGTCCTGCCGGCCACCGCCGAGCTGCTCCGAACCTACGAGGCCGACGCTGTGGTGCACTCCGGCGACGACCGCCCGGCCCGCCCGTCGCTGGCGGGCAACCTCATCCCGCGCATCGCGCTGCCCCGCACCGCCGAGCGCGGCGAGCTGGTGCGGTTCCTGCGTGCCGAGAACCTGCCCGGGCGCTTCCCGTTCACCGGCGGGGTGTTCCCCACCAAGCGCGATGACGAGGACCCCACGCGCATGTTCGCGGGCGAAGGGGGGCCGGCCAGGACCAACGCCCGGTTCCACCGCCTGGCCGAGGGGCAGCCGGCCACGCGCCTGTCGACCGCCTTCGACTCGGTGACGCTCTATGGCGCCGACCCGGACGAGCGGCCCGACATCTACGGCAAGATCGGCAACTCGGGCGTCTCCGTGGCGACGCTGGACGACATGAAGCTCCTCTACGACGGATTCGACCTCGTCGACCCGTCGACCTCGGTGTCGATGACGATCAACGGCCCCGCGCCGGCGATCCTGGCCATGTTCCTGAACGCCGCCATCGATCAGCACCCGGAGCTCGATCCGGCCGAGGTCCTGCGGCGGGTACGGGGCACGGTGCAGGCCGACATCCTCAAGGAGGACCAGGGCCAGAACACCTGCGTCCTCTCCACCCAGTTCGCCCTGCGGATGATGGCCGACATCCAGGAGTGGTTCGTCGGCCACGACGTCCGCCGCTTCTACAGCGTGTCGATCTCCGGCTACCACATCGCCGAGGCCGGCGCGAACCCGATCAGCCAGCTCGCGTTCACCCTGGCCAACGGGTTCACCTACGTCGAGGCCTACCGGGCCCGGGGCATGCGCATCGACGACTTCGCCCCCAACCTGTCGTTCTTCTTCTCCAACGGCATGGACCCCGAGTACACCGTGCTCGGCCGGGTCGCCCGCCGCATCTGGGCGATCGCGCTGCGGGACCGCTACGGCGCGAGCGAACGATCCCAGAAGCTCAAGTACCACGTGCAGACCTCGGGCCGGTCGCTGCACGCCCAGGAGATGGCGTTCAACGACATCCGCACCACGCTGCAGGCCCTGTGCGCCGTGTACGACAACGCGAACAGCCTCCACACCAACGCCTACGACGAGGCGATCACCACCCCGACCGACGAGTCGGTGCGGCGGGCGATGGCCATCCAGCTCATCATCAACCGCGAGTGGGGCCTGGCACTGAACGACAACCCCCTGCAGGGCTCGTTCGTCGTCGACGAGCTCACCGACCTCGTCGAGGAGGCCGTCCTCGCCGAGCTGGAGCGCATCAGCGAGCGGGGCGGCGTGCTCGGCGCCATGGAGACCGGCTACCAGCGCGGCCGCATCCAGGACGAGTCCATGCTCTACGAGCAACGCAAGCACGACGGCACGCTGCCCATCATCGGGGTCAACACGTTCCGGCCGGCCGACGACCGGGCGGTGGCCCCGGCGATGGAGCTGCGGCGCTCGACCGACGAGGAGAAGCAGGAGCAGCTGCATCGCCTGCGCGACTTCCAGGCCCGCCACGCCAACGAGCGCGACGCGGCGCTCGACGGGGTCCGCCGCGCCGCCCTGGACGGCACCAACACGTTCGACGCGCTCATGCACGCCGTCCGCCACTGCACGCTCGCCGAGATCACCAGTGCGCTCTACGAGGTCGGGGGCCGCTACCGCCGCAACGTCTGAGGCGGCTCAGGCCGCGAGGTCCTCCAGGTCCTCCAGCACCTGCTCGACCGTGCGCTTCGCCAGCGCCACGAACGCCGGGTTCGTCTCGGCGTAGTACGGGATGATCATGGCGGCCTGGTGCAGCGCGTAGCCACGGGCCCGGTCCCAGGTGCCGTCGTCGACGCCGAGGGCGGCGCGGTAGGCCTCCCGCCCGCCCCGGCCGAACACGCTCCACGCCGCGATCACGTCCGCGGCCGGATCACCGACACCCACGCCGCCGAAGTCGATGACCGCGCACAGCCGACCGCCGTCGACGAGCAGGTTGGGTCGCAGCAGATCGGTGTGGATCCAGACGGGCGGTCCGTCCCACGCCGGTGCGCCGAGGGCGTGCGCCCACGCCGCCGCGGCCGCGTCGCGGTCGACGACGTCGCCCGACGATCCGATCGCCGCCCGGGTTGCGGCGTCGAGGTCACGGAGCGGCCAGCGACCCGCGCGCGGCGCCCCGCGGGGATCGATCCGGTGCAGCTCGACCACGAACCGGGCGAGGTCGTCCGCAGCCTGGCGCTCGTCGTGGACGAGGTCGTCCGCGTACGGCCGTCCGCCGATCCACCGGTAGATCGCCCAGGGGAACGGGTAGCCGTCGGCCGCTGCGCCCCGGGCGACCGGCTCGGGCACCCGCAGCGACACGCGCGGCGCGAGGTCGGGGAGCCAACGCACCTCCCGCTCCAGGTCCTGGGCCCACGCCGGCACCCGCGGCAGCCGGACGCAGAGGTCATCGCCCAGCCGGTAGATGGCGTTGACCGTCCCCGTCGACCGGACCGCTGCGATCGGCAGGCCGGCCAGGTCCGGGAACTGCGTGGCCACCAGCCGCCCGACGAGGCCGGCATCGATGTGGACCTCCTCCTCGTGCATCTTCATCCGACGCACGGCGTAGCAGGGCGGGCCGCCCGGGGGCAGGCGATTTGTGCGGGGTCACCGGTACCGTCGGGCCGATGGCCAAGGCTCCGGCGACCGAGGTGGACGTGGGCGGGCGCACGGTCCGCATCTCCAACCCCGACCGGGTGTACTTCCCCGCCACGGGAGCGACCAAGCTCGACCTGGTCGAGTACTACCTGGCGGTCGGCCCGGGGATCGTCAACGCCCTGCGGGAGCGGCCGTGCATGATGCACCGCTTCCCGACCGGCGTCGGCGGTGAGAAGGTCCATCAGAAGCGCGTGCCGGCCGGGGCCCCATCCTGGCTGGAGACCGTGCGGGTCGACTTCCCCCGCTACGGGCAGCACGCCGACGAGCTGTGCGTGACCGACCTCGCCCACGTCGTCTGGGCGGTGCAGATGTCGACGGTGGAATTCCATCCGTGGAACTCCCGGCGGAGCCACGTCGAGACGCCGGACGAGTGGCGGATCGACCTCGATCCCATGCCGGACTGCCCCATCGCCAGGGTCCGCCGTGTCGCCCACGTCGTGCACGAGGTGCTGGACGAGCTGGGGGCGGTCGGCTGGCCGAAGACTTCGGGCAGCAAGGGGCTGCACATCTACGTGCGCATCCGGCCGTCGTCCGGGTTCACGGACGTGCGCCGCGCCGCGCTCGCCTTCGCGCGCGAGATCGAGCGGCGCGCCCCGGACGCGGTGACCACCACGTGGTGGCGCAAGGACCGGGATCCCACCGCGGTGTTCGTGGACTACAACCAGAACGCGCGGGACCACACGATGGCCGCCGCCTACTCGGTGCGTGGGGTCCCCGAGGCCACGGTGTCGACGCCGATCACCTGGGACGAGATCGACACCGTCGAGCCCTACGACTGCACCCTGGCGACGGTGCCCCGGCGGTTCGCCGAGCTGGGCGATCTCCACGCCGGCATCGATCGGGCGGTCTTCGCCATCGATCCGCTGCTGGAGTGGGCCGACCGCGACGAGCGGGCCGGCGCCGTCGACGCCGGCGTGCCGGACGAGCAGGACTGACGCGGCGTCGCACCGGCACGCTCGTTCCGAAGCGCGGCGCCTCCGTTCCGAAATCCCGCATCCGAGCGGACCCCTCCGCCGCCCGCCGGCGATGTCGACGGCAGACGACGATGACGGGTACGGCGCGGATCCTGGTGGTCGACGACGACGTCGACGCGCGCGATGCGCTCGTCCGCGCCCTGGGATCCCGCGGGTTCCACGCCGGGGCCGCCGGCATCGCCGAGGCCCGGCACGTCGCCCGCACGTTCCGGCCCGACCTGGTCATGCTCGAGATGGTGGGGCCCGGCGGGCTGGTCGGCGACGAGGTCGCGCACTGCCTGCGCGCGCAGAGCGACCCGCTGCTGGTGTTCGTCAGCAGCGAGCACCGGACCGGCAGCCGCCTGCGCGCCTTCGAGGCGGGCGCCGACGACTACGTCACCAAGCCGTACGAGATCGAGGAGCTCGTCGCCCGCGTCCGTGCCGTCCTGCGGCGCAGCGGGCGCCTCGGCCATGCGACGAGCCAGGTCGGCCGGCTTATCGTCGACGAGCGCGCCCACCGCGTCACGTTCGACGGCGTGGCGATCGAGCTCGGGCCGACCGACTTCGTGCTGGTGGCCGTGCTGGCGCGCCACGGGGGCCAGGTGCTGTCCAAGGCCCGGCTCCTGGAGCTGGTCTGGGGTTACGAGCCGTACGACGAGAACCTGGTCGTGGTGCGCATCAGCCTGCTCCGCCGCAGCCTGGGCCGCGAGGCGTCCCGGCTCATCCACACGGTGCGTGGCGTCGGATACGTGCTCCGCGACGACGAGGCGGCCGGCGGCCCGGCGGGCTGACGGGAGCGCCGGGTGCGCCGGGAGCAAGGTGGGTCAGGGCG
>DASSGC010000256.1:0-13466 GCA_035693765.1 Acidimicrobiales bacterium | reverse complement strand
GCGAGCGCCCCACCCGCTCGGCCTCTAACCTGACGCTCCGTCAGGTCGCCGGGTGGCGGTCGGGGGAGGTGCGCGTGGGTCTGCTCGAAGGCAAGGTGGCGCTCGTGTCGGGCGCGGGTCCGGGCCTCGGCCGCGACGTGGCGCTCACGTTCGGCCGGGAGGGGGCGGCCGTGGCCGTCGCCGCGCGCACGGCGGCCAAGCTCGACGCCCTGGCCGCCGAGGTCGAGGGCCGCGGCGCCCGGGCGCTGCCCGTCCCCCTCGACATCACCGACGCCGGCGCCTGCGCGGCAGCCGTCGACCAGGTGACCGCCGCCTTCGGGCGGCTCGACATCCTGGTCAACAACGCCTTCCACGACGGCGACCACACAGCGTTCCTCGACGCGGATCTGGCGCGGTGGCGCACGACGATGGACGTCAACCTGTTCGGCACGCTCCAGCTCACCCAGGCTGCGGCGCCGGTCATGCGGGCCCAGGGCGGCGGGCGCATCGTGATGATCAACACGATGTCCGCCGTGCGGATCAGGCCCCGGTTCGGTGCGTACACCGCGTCCAAGGCGGCGCTGGCGGCCGTGACCAAGGTCCTGGCCGCCGAGCTGGGGGAGTACGGCATCCGGGTCAACGGCGTGCACCCCGGCTACATCTGGGGCGACAGCGTCGCCGCCTACTTCGACCACCTGGCCCGGAAGAAGGGCATCACCCCCGAGGAGCAGTACCGCGAGGTGGCGGGCGAGACCGCCCTCGGCTACCTGCCGCACTCCAGCGAGATCGCCGAGGCCGTGCTGTTCTTCGCCTCCGACATGTCCGGCCCCGTCACGGGACAGGCGCTCGGGGTCAACGCCGGCCAGTGGTTCCAGGGGTTCTGATGCCCGGCGGCCCGGCCAGGGTGCCGGCCGGCCGGCTGGCCGGCCACGCCGCGCTGGTGACGGGCGGCGGCCGGGGCATCGGCCGGGCCGTCGCCGCCCGGCTGGCGGCGGAGGGCGCCCGGGTGGCGATCCTCGACATCGACCCCGAGGGGACCGGCGGCGGCGCCGCGGCCGGTGCCGGCGAGCCCGGCCCGGGTGACGTCGCCGCGCCGGCGCTGACGGCCGACGTCGCCGACCCGGCGGCGGTGTCCACCGCGGTGGCCGCCGCGGCCGACGCCCTGGGCGGCCTGTCGATCCTCGTCAACAACGCCGGCGTCGGCATGGCCAAGCCCCTGGACCGCTACGGCGACGACGAGTGGGCCCGGCTGGTCGGGGTCAACCTCACCGGCGTGTGGCACGGCATCCGTGCCGCCGTCCCCCACCTCCGGGCCTGGGCCACCGCGGCGGGGCGGGCGGCCAGCATCGTCAACGTCGCCGGCACCGCCGCCTCGCGCCCGACCCGCGGCGAGGGGCCGTACGCGGCGGCCAAGGCGGGGGTGGTGGCGCTCACCCGGACCGCGGCGCTGGAGTACGCGCCGGCGGTGCGGGTCAACGCGGTGTCGCCGGGCTACATCGCCACCCGGCTCACCCGGGCCGTCGTCGACGACGCCGCGCTGCGGGCGCGGGTCGAGGGCCGCATCCCGCTCGGCCGCATCGGCACGGTCGACGACGTGGCCGGCGTGGTGGCGTTCCTCTGCTCCGACGACGCCGCCTACGTCACGGGGCACGACCTGGTCGTCGACGGCGGCAGCGTGCTGCCCAGCCACCAGTCGGACGAGCTGCTCCGGGCGTTGCTCGCGTCCTGGTCCTGACGCCGCCGGCCCCGCCCGGCCGGCAGCCGTGGTAGTCCGGGGGGATGCACACGCGCCGTCCCGTCCGCACCGGCATCGTGGCCGTCGACGTCCCCGCCAGCCGCGCCGAGTGGCGCGACCGCGTGCGCCGCATCGACGGCCAGGGCCACGACGTGCTGCTGACCGCCGACCACCTCGGGCTGTGGCCGCCGTTGCCCCCGCTGGTGGCGGCGGCCGAGGTGAGCGACCGGCTGCGGTTCGGCACGCAGGTGCTCAACGCCGAGTTCTGGAACCCCGTGCTGCTGGCCAGGGAGGCCGCCGCCGTCGACGTGCTCACCGGCGGCCGGCTGGAGCTGGGCTTCGGGGCGGGGCACGACGCGGCGGAGTTCGCGGCGGCCGGCATCGCCTACGACCCGCCCGCCGAGCGCGTCGCCCGGCTCGCCGAGGCCGTGCCGGTGGTGCGCCGCCTGCTCGCCGGTGAGCGGGTCGACCTCGACGGGCACCGCGCCCTCGCCGCGGCCGAGCTGGGCTTCGCCTCCAGCCAGTCGCCCCTGCCGATCATGGTGGGCGGCAACGGCGACCGCGTGCTGGCGCTCGCCGCTCGCGAGGCCGACATCGTGAGCTTCGTCGGCGTCACCTCGGGCACCGGCCGGGTCCACACCAACCTGAGCCACTTCACCTGGGACGGGCTGGCCGACCGCATCGCCCACGTGCGACGCCAGGCCGGCGAGCGGGAGGGCATGCCGGAGCTGTCGGTGCTGGTGCAGCAGGTCGAGGTGACGGGCGACCGCCGCGCCGCCGCCGAGGCGTTCGCCCAGGGCCTGGTCGACACCGCTCCGCTGCTCGACAGCCCGTTCGTCCTCCTCGGGACGGCCGCCGACATCGCCGACCAGCTCGCCCGCCTCCGGGAGGCCGGGGTCGGCTACGTGACCACCTTCGAGCGCTGCGCCGAGGCCCTGGCCGCCGGCGTCGCGGCCATGCGCTGAACCCGGCTCGCGCCCGCTCACGGCAGCTCAGCGTGCGGGGGGCGGTCGGCTCCGCCGGGCGCGGTGATGACCCGCGGCGTCGTGACCGTCAGGCCGTCGCCCGACCCGACGATGACCGCGGCCGCGAGCACCTGCGTCCTCGGGGGCTCGGGCGGGGCGGGCGCCGCCGGCTGCAGCTCGCGGGCGCACGCCGCGCCCACGCAGCGGCCCAGGGCCTGGTAGGCGTCGAAGGTCTCCCCGCTGTAGAGCTGGTCGATCGTGCCGTGGGTGGGGAACTCCTCGTCCTTGGCCAGGTAGGCCCGGACGTCCCACGGTGCGTCGGCGGTGACGACCGCCTTGCCGAAGATCAGCCGGCCAGGGGTGTCGCGGTCGGGATAGCGGATCGTCCCGACCACGTGGTTGCACGCGTTGGTGCGGTCGGTGACCTTGATCAGCTCGTCGGGCGCGATCTCGATGTCGACGTTCAGCTCCGACTTCGCGATGGCGATGGCCTCGCCCAGCGTCGAGAGCCTGTCGGTGGGCCCGCCGGCGGCGTCGAGGCTGATGATGGTGTCGCACCGGCGGCGCAGCAGCTCGACCAGTCCCAGGTTCTCCACGTGCCCGCCGTCGGTCACGTAGAGGAACCGCGACCGGACGCGGTGGTACCCCAGCATCTCGTACAGCATCCGCACCGGCGTGGCGGAGCGCTTCGTCCGCCTCGTCGCCGTGCCGGTGTCCCGTGCGTCGAGCCACGCCGGGCTGGTCAGCCACACCCCCAGGCGCACGTTGGTGAGCGCCAGCAGGAAGCGCAGCGGTGCCGACGTCATCTTGCCCATGGCCGGCGCGACGGCCGCACCCGAGATGGCGACGGCGGCGGGGAGCGTGACGCTCAACCCCCGCCGGTCGCCGACCAGGCTCTCGTACCTCGCCGGCTCCATCGCCAGCGGCCCGTAGCTGTCGGAGCCGGTCTCGGCGTCGGCCGGCGACAGCACGTGGCACCACAACGGGAGCCGGCGGGGCACGACGACGCGCTGGCCGGGGCAGCCGATCGTCGACGGGCTGAACACGAAGCTGAGCGCCGAGCGTCCGGGGGGCGTCACCCCGGCGTCCGACACGTTCACCGCTGCGCACACCACGATCTCGGGGAAGCGCAGCCGCTCGCCGTCGACGATCGGGAACCGGTCGGCCGCGAAGTCGGACAGGCGGAGCATCCGCCTGAAGGGCACCTCCTCCGCCGAACCCTCGGGGGTGCCGTCGTCGACCCGGCGCACGGCGAAGGTCCGCGACAGGCGCCGCTTGTAGAAGGGGTGCAACGACCACGCCGTCGGGTCGCCCAGCACCGCCAGCAGGACGGCGGCCGCCGTCATGCCGGCCCACGCGATCACCTCGCCGCTGCCGGGTGGCGAGGCGGTCACGCCGCCGGCGAGGATGGCGACCGCCCCGGCCAGCAGCGCGAGCGGGCCGATCAGCCCGCCGATGACCGTGTAGACCAGGCGGCGCAGGCCCCGGCCGAGCTTCGCCACCCCACGCCGGACGGCGCTCACGGCGGTCGTCGCCTGGTCGGCGACCGGGCGGACGATCCCCCACACGAGGGCGGCCGTCGTGGCCACCCCGCCGAGCGCGGCGGTCCAGCCCAGCCCGGTCGCGCCGGTGTCGGGCGCGGCCCCGCTCTCCTGCGTGGTCTCGAGCACCTGGTCCTCGATCAGGTTGCGGGTGACCAGCACCAGCCAGGGGAGGACGATCCCGATCACCGCCACGAGCACGCCCAGGGCGAACAGCAGCACCGCCCAGCGCCGGCCGTTCTCCCGCACCCACCAGCCGACGCGGAAGACCCGCACGACGAGGGCCACCGCCAGGCCCGCCCCGGCGACGGCGCCGGCGACGACGGCCCAGGCCCGCACGTTGCCCAGCTCGGCCTCGCCCGGCGCCCGGAGCCCGGGCATGAACCGGCCGTAGAGCCACCCGGCCGGCCGCGCCACCGCCCACAGCAGGGTCGTCAGGAACAGCACGTTGGCCAGGAACCCGACCACCGCCATGGCCACGATCCGGGCCGTGTCGCCCACGCCCTCCGCCAGGTACGAGCACCGGTTGCGGACCCAGGCCTCCTCCGGCGTGCCGGGCGCCAGCGGGCGGGCCGCCGGGCCGCCCTCCCGGTACGACAGCGCCGACGCGTGGCTGTAGCGGCTGGCGATGGCGAACGCCGAGGCGATGTACGCCCCGCCCGACACCGCCGAGAGGTAGTCGGCACGGGCCAGCACGCCGTCCTGGTCGAGCGACTGGAGCGCGCCGAGGTTGAAGGCCGCCGAGCGGATGCCGCCGCCCGAGCAGCAGATCCCGAGCCCGGCGTGCTCGCCCCCGCTCCCCTCGCGCGCGCCGTCCGCCGTGCCATCGTTGCCACCGTGCGTCTGCGGGACTGCCACCGACCGTACAGACCCGGCTGACACCCCGCTGATACGTCGGCGGTGGTATCCCGGTGTCGCCCACGGCACTCTGTCGGGGCGAGGCGACGCGGACACATCGGAGCTGCATGGACGACCTCCGGGCCGGACGGGGTGACCCCTGGGACCACGACCCCGGTCCGCCGCGCAACCGCTCCTGGGCCCGCCTGTTCGCCGAGACCCCCGACTACCGGGCGCTCGGCTGGGCGGCCACCGGCGAGGAGGCGTTCCGCTGGCAGTTCGGCCCGGTGTTCTACCGGGGGCGGCTGGGCGACAACCAGGCCCGCGTCCTGGTCATCGGGCAGGACGCGGGCTCGGACGAGGCCATGGCCCACCGCAGCTTCGTGGGCGAGTCCGGCACCCGGCTGCAGCATCTGCTCGCACACCTCGGTATCACCCGGTCGTACCTCTGCCTCAACACCTTCGTGTACTCGATCACGGGGCAGTACGGCGGGCCCCTGGAGGACCTCGCGCAGGACGGCGACGCGCCGCTGGCCCGCCATCGCCACCGCCTCCTCGACTACGCGGCCGCCCGCAACGACCTGCGGCTCGTCATCGCGGTGGGGCGCGCGGCCCGCGAGACGGTCGTGACGTGGAACCGGCACCGCGGCGGGGCCGGCGGGGCCGCCGGTGGGGGCCTGCACCTGCTCGACGCCACCGCCATCGGTCCCCACGTGCGGCTGGTCGACGTGACCCACCCGGGCGCGGCCGCCAACCCGGGCGGGCTCGCCGACGTGGAGGCCAGCTTCGCGGCGGCCGCGGACCGGGTGCTGCGCTGGGCGGCGGACGCCCCGGCATGGCTGCCCGCCGACCCCGGCGGGCAGCGGGCCGCGCCCGGCACGTTCACCTACCTGGCCCGCCCCATCCCGCTGCGTGACCTGCCGTTCGGCACGCCCTGGCGCATCGGGTCCGGCGGCACCGGCACCCGACGGTCGGACGGCGGCCGCGCCATCGAGCTGGGCCCGGCGGTGCGGCCCCCCGGCACGCCCGACTACCCCGGCGAGCCCCCGGGCGGTGACGCCGGCTACGCCGCCGAGGAGGGCGACCTGCCCTGGGAGCCGCCCCGGCAGGTCGTCGAGTTCGACCGCGGGCCGACTCCGGCGACGGCCCGGCTGCTGGTCGGCGCAGCGGCCGGGCTGTCGTGGCCGGGCTTCGGGGCGCTCGGCGTGGCCGGCGCGCCGACGTTCGGCGGCGGCGCCCTCCACCGTGGCCGCTTCACCGGCGTGCGGCTGCTCGTCCTGGCCGACCAGGCCGGCCACGACGACCTGCTGTGGGGGCGGGCCTTCACCGGCGACGCGGGCCAGCGGTTCCAGGGGCTGCTGGCCGCCCTCGGGCTGACCCGCAGCTACCTGATCCTCCGCACCCTGCCCGTCGACACGGCGGGCGTGTCGGCCGGCAAGCTGTGGGCGCTGGCCGACCGGCCCGACGTCGTCGCGCTCCACCGGGCGGTCACCGGCCGCGTGCTCGACGACAACCCGGTCGCGGTCGTCGTCACGGTGGGGCAGCACGCCGAGCGGATCGCCGGGCGCCTCGACCTCGACGGCCAGCCGGTGGTGTCGCTCCCGGCCTGGCGCAGCCCGGGCGCCCGGGACGCCTGGGCGGCCGCGCACACGCGGCTCCGGTCGCTCGGCATCCCGATCGACGCCCCGCCCACGGCGGCGGAGTGGAACGGCGAGCGCGCCCAGATCCCGCGGGCCGACCTGCCGTTCGGCTTCCCCCGGTGGCTGGGCACCTCGGGCGACCGGGCGGTGCGGTCGACCGCGGCAGGCGGTGACGACGACGTGTCGGAGCCCTACTACAAGGTGTGGATGCCCGCGTGGGTGGGCGAGGCGGACGGAGGCGGATGACGATGGATCGCTACGTGCTCGACGGCCGGGTGGTGACGATGAACGGCGACGGCGACGTGCTGGACGCCGGGCGCGTCTACGTCGACGGCACCACCATCGCCACCGTGCAGGACGCCGCCGCCCCGCCGCCGGAGGGATGGGAGGGCGCGCCGGTGGTCCGCACCGGCGACACGCTCTACCCCGGGCTCATCGAGCTGCACAACCACCTGAGCTACGACGCGCTGCCGCTGTGGCAGGTGCCCCAGCGGTTCAACAACCGGGGCGAGTGGATGCGCCACCGCGACTACCGGCGGTTCGTGAGCGGGCCGGCCGGGGTGCTCGGCCGCACCGGTGGCTTCATCGAGGCCGTCGTCCGCTACGTCGAGGCCAAGTGCCTGGTCGGCGGGGTCACCACGTCGCAGGGCATCGCCCTCGCCTCCAACATGGGCATCCGCCGCTTCTACAAGGGCCTCGTCCGCAACGTGGAGGACACCGGCGACGAGGCGCTCCCCGCGGCGGGCACCCGGGTGGCCGACGTCGACGCCACCGACGCCGCGAACTTCCTGGCCACGCTGGAGCGGTCGTCGGCGCTGCTGCTGCACCTGGCCGAGGGTGTCGACGACGCGGCCCGGGAGCACTTCCGGTCGCTCCGCATCGGGCCCGACCGGTGGGCCATCACGCCCGCGCTGTGCGGCATCCACTGCGCGGGCCTGCACGGGCGCGACTACGAGATCTTCCGGGCCCGGGGCGGGTCGATGGTGTGGTCGCCCCTGTCCAACCTGCTGCTCTACGGCGGCACCGCCGACATCGAGCGGGCGGCGCAGGAGGCGCTGCCGATCGCGCTCGGGTCGGACTGGTCGCCGTCGGGGTCGAAGAACCTGCTGGGCGAGCTGAAGGCGGCGTGGCTGCTGTCCGAGGCCCGGAACAGCGTGTTCACCCCACGCGAGCTGGTGGCGATGGCCACCGTCAACCCGGCCCGCATCCTCAAGTGGGACGGGCTGCTGGGCTCGATCGAGCCGGGCAAGCGGGCCGACCTGGTGGCCGTCGACGGCCGGCGCGGCGACCCGTACGAGCATCTGCTCAAGGCCCGCGAGACGGCGCTGACGCTGGTCGTCATCGACGGCGCGCCCCGCTACGGGCAGCCCCGGCTCATGGAGCGGTTCACCGTGGACGGCGCCGTCGAGCGCCTGCTGGTCGGCGGCGCCGAGCGCCTGGTCGACCTGTCCGACGCCGCCACCGATCCGGTGGTGGGTGCGCTGTCGCTGTCCGAGGCGGCGGAGCGGCTCGCCGACGGGCTCCGCACGTTGCCCGAGCTGGCCCGGCAGCTCGAGAACCCCATCACGGCCAGCGCGATGTTCGGGGCCAGCGACCGCAACCAGCCCGGCCAGTGGTTCCTGGAGCTGGACCACGACGAGGTGGGCTTCGGCTCTGCCGACCGCCCCGAGCTCGGCGGGTTCGCCGTCGCCCGCGCCGACGGCCGCGCGGGCGGCGACGGCCAGGTGCCGCCGTGGGCCATGGGCGCGTCCCAGCCGCTGTCCGAGATCCTCGGCCCGCTCGACCTCGACCCGCTCACGGTCGTGGACGACGAGAGCTACGCCGCCCGGCTGGCGGGCGTGCCCACGCTGAGCGACGAGGGGTACGGCGTGGTGCGCGGCCTCGCCCGGCTCTACGGGCAGCCCGACCCGGGTCACCGCCCCGCCCGCCGGGCCGTCGGCCCGGCCGGCCCGGAGCCCGACCAGCCGGCCGTGGCGCTGGGCGCGGCGGCCGCAGGACGGGCCGAGGCGCCGCGGCTGGCCGACTTCCTGGCCGGCGTGGGCGACGGGACGCTGTCGCTGGCCGACCGCCGGCTGCTCGTCGACCAGGCGCTGGTGACGATCGAGCAGTGCTACGTCCACCTGGTGCTCAAGCGGTCGATGCACGCGGTCGACCCGGTCCAGCGCCTGCGGCTGCTGCGCGACCGGCTCGGCGTCCTCACCGACGAGACCCGCGGCTCGGAGGTCGGGTTCCACCGCGAGATGGCCGACATCTTCACGTCGGTGCGCGACCTGCACACCAACTACCTGCTGCCCGACCCGTTCGCGGCGCGGACCGCCTACCTGCCGTTCCTGGTGGAGCGGTACTTCGACCCGACCCCGGCCGGCGGCGAGGGTCCCGGTGCCGAGCACTACATCGTCACGAAGGTGGCGGCGGGCATGACGCACCCGACGTTCGTGCCGCAGGTGGAGGTCCTCCACTGGAACGGCACGCCGATCCGCCGGGCGGTCGAGGCCAACGCGCGCCGGCAGGCGGGCAGCAACCCTGCGGCCAGCTTCGCCCGCGGCCTCAATGCCCTGACGATCCGGCCCCTGTTGCGCACGCTGCCGCCGGAGGAGGACTGGGTGGTCGTCACCTACCGGGGCCTCGACGGCGAGGAGCGGGAGATCCGCCTCGACTGGCGGGTGGCGGGCGGCGGGCCCGGCGGGGTCGACGGCACCGGGCTGGCCAACCAGGCGGCCCAGGGCGTCGACGTGGCGGTCCAGGCCGTGAACGAGGCGAAGAAGCAGATGTTCGCCCCCTCTGCCGTGCGGGCCGCAGCGCAGATCGCCGACCCGCTCGTCGACGTCTCGCGCGTGGCGGTGGCCGACGAGGACCTGGCCACCGGCATGCCGACGGTGTTCCGGGCCCGGGCGGTGGACACGCCCTCGGGCCGGTTCGGGCACATCCGCATCTTCACCTTCAGCGTCGACGACGCCGACGACTTCGTGGCCGAGTTCGTGCGGCTGGCCGAGGCGCTGCCCCGGAACGGGCTGGTCGTCGACGTGCGGGGCAACGGCGGCGGGCTCATCTACGCGGCGGAGCGGCTGCTCCAGGTGCTGACGCCCCGCCGGGTCACGCCCGAGCCGGCCCAGATGACCACCACCGCGCTCATGGGCGACCTGTGCCGGCGCCACGCGCCGTCGCCGCTCGACCCGACCTTCGACCTGGGCCCGTGGGTGCCGTCCCTCGGGCTGGCGGTGAGCACGGGGGCGCAGTACTCGAACGGCTTCGCGATCACCGGCGAGCCGTCGGCCAACGCGGTCGGCCAGCGCTACGACGGGCCGGTGGTGCTGATCACCGACGGCCTGTGCTACAGCGCCACCGACATCTTCGCCGCAGGGTTCCAGGACCACGGCATCGGCCCGGTGCTCGGCGTCGACGCCAACACGGGGGCGGGCGGCGCCAACGTGTGGACCCACGAGCTGCTGCGCATCCTGCTGGACGTGCCGCCCCCCGGCGCGCCGCCCGGCGCCGCTCCCGCCAACCCGTTCGTCGAGCTGCCCGCCGGGGCCGGGTTCCGGGTGTCGGTGCGGCGGACGCTGCGGGTCGGGGCCGAGCGGGCGGGCACGCCCGTCGAGGACGTGGGCATCGCCGCCGACGTGCGGCACCACCTGACCCGCGACGACGTGATCGGCAGCAACGACGACCTGCTGGCCCACGCGGGCGAGCTGCTGGCCGGCCAGCCGGTGCACACGCTGGCGGTCGTGCCCGAGGTGCGACCCGACGGCCGGGTGCGGCTGCGCCTGACGACGGCGGGCCTCGACCGTGTCGACGTGGCCTTCGACGGCCGGCCGTCGGTCTCGCTCGACGTCGGCGACGGCACGTCGACCCACACGGTCCGCCCGCCGGCCCCGGACCCGGATGTCCTGGAGCTGTGCGGGTGGTCGGGGGGTGACGTCGTGGTCCGGCGCCAGACCGGCCTCTGACCCCGCCCGTGAGCGCGCCCGTGAGCGCGCCCGGCGCGGGGCCGCCGGCCGGAGGCCTAGGCTTGCCGGGTTGGGACCGGGTGGGCGAGACGGGGCGGACGACGAAGCGGGAGCTGGGGCGTGCACGACACGGGGTGGGAAGACGGCCGGGAGCGCGCGGGTGGCGGGGTGCTCGGTGAGCAGGCGGTGGACGTCGGCATCGACGCTGCGGCGGTCGGGGAGCCCGGCGCCGCCGGCGCCGATGAGCCCGACCAGCTCATCGACCTGACCGGCGCTGCGATCGGGCCGGACGGGATCGACACCGGCGACATCGCGGGTGTCGAGGGTGTCGAGGGTGTCGAGGAGGGCGACCTTGTGGTCGACCTCACCGAGGGGCCACCCGACGTGCCCCCGCACGACGACGACGTCGTCGTGCGGGTGGGATCGATCGGGGCGGGGATGCGGTGGCTGCACCTGCCGGACGGGTCGGTGCCGCTCCGCGGCACGGCGTGGCGCATCAGCGACCAGGTCCACACGACGACGCAGATCCCGTCGTACGCCATCGTGCTGGCGGTCATCTTCTCGGTGTTCTTCCTGCTCGGCCTGCTGTTCCTGCTCATCAAGGAGACGACGGTCGAAGGCGTGGTCCAGGTGGGGGTCGAGGGCGACGGCTTCAGCTACGCGACCCAGGTGCCGGTGGCGTCGTACGCCGAGGTGCGCGAGGTCCACCACCGGGTGAAGGCGATCCGCCACCTCGCCGCCGCCGCCTGAACCCGTCCCGTACTGGGCGCCCACCCGCCGTGCCTGGCAGCCTGGGCGCATGATCGACTGGACGGACATCGACTCGGTGGTCGGGCAGAACTGGTACCGGCTCGATCCCGATCTCCGGGCCCGGGTGGGCCGGGACACCCCGGCCGACGACCGGGCCTGGTCGGACACGACCCTCGACGGGTTCGGCGCCCTGGTCGGCGGCACCATCGCCCGGGCGGCCGACACGATCGACGCCCACCCGCCGGAGCTGGTGCGCTACGACCGCTGGGCCGAGGAGGTCGGCGAGATCGCCCACCACCCGGCCATGCTCGAGGCCAAGGCAGCGCTGTGGCGGGCCGGCTACCCGTCCGGCTTCGAGGCGCAGGCCCGCGAGCGGGGACGCCCGGTCCCCGGCGTGGTGCTGGGCGCGGCGAGCTACCTGCTGGCCCAGGCGGACACGGGCATGGTGTGCAGCCTGGGGATGACCACCGGCGTCGCCGGCCTCGTCGACGCCTACGCCCCGCCCGACGTGCGCGACGGCCTGCTGGCCGGGTTGCGGGCGACCGACGTGGCCGACGCGGTGGACGGGTCGATGTTCCTCACGGAGCGCGACGGCGGTTCCGACCTGGGCCGCACCGTCCACTGCACGGCCCACGACGTCGGCGACGGGCGCGTCGAGATCAGCGGGGAGAAGTGGTTCTGCTCCAACGTCGACGGCGCGGCCATCGTGCTGCTGGCCCGGCCGGAGGGTGCACCCGACGGCCCGGCAGGGCTCGGCCTCTACCTGGTGCCCCGGGTCCTGGAGGACGGCACGCCCAACCGCTACGCCATCCGCCGGCTGAAGCAGAAGCTGGGGACGAAGTCGGTCCCGACCGGCGAGGTCACCTTCGACGGCGCCCTGGGCTACGCCCTGCGCCGCCGGCCGGGGACCGCGGGCGCCGACGACCCCGGCCGGCCCGGCACCGACGCCGGTGGCCTGGGCCGCATGATGGAGATGGTCAACGGCAGCCGGTTCGGCGTGGCGCTCATGGGCCTCGGCATCGCTCGCCGGTGCTTCGCCGAGGCCGCGGCGTGGGCCCACCACCGGCAGGCCAAGGGCCGGATGCTGGTCGACCTGCCGCTCGTGCGCGAGCAGCTCGTCGACCTGCTGGCCGAGCTGGAGGCCGCCACCGCGCTGGGCTTCGAGTGCGCGGCGGCCAGCCGGCGGGACGACGGCGCCCGGCTGCGGCGGGTCCTCGTGCCGGCGGCCAAGGTGCGGCTGTGCCGGCTGGGGGTCGAGGCGGCGTCGTACGCCGTCGAGCTGCACGGGGGCAACGGCTACTGCGAGGACTGGGGCCTCACCCGCCAGCTCCGCGACGCCCAGTGCCACCCGATCTGGGAGGGCAGCGAGAACATCTGCGTGCTCGACGTGCTGCGCACGATCCGCCGCGACGCGGCGCACGAGGCGATCCTCGCCCGGGTCGACGACGCCCTGGCCGTCGCGTCCGGCGGGGGACCGGGATGGCTCTCCCCGGCGATCGCGGCCACCGCGGCGGCCCGCGACGACCTCGCCGCCCGCGTCGACGCCCTGGCCGGCATGGAGCCGGACGAGGCCGAGGCGGTGGCGCACCGGCTCTGCGACCTGGTCGTCCGCACGACGGCCGCGGCGCTGCTGCTGGAGCAGGCCGGCGAGGCGGGCCCGCTGGCCCCGCACAAGGGGCTCGTCGCCCTCCGCTACGCCCGCCGCCGCCTGGAGGCCGGGGGCACGGCGTGGTCCGACCCGGTGGCCGCCCTGGCGGGCCGCGACCTGCTCGCCTACGCCGACCTCGGCCCCGACGCCGCGGCGAAGGCGGCCCGCCCGGCCGCCTGACCGGTTCCTGGCGGGGCGTGCACGGCGGGGCGCTGGGTTCTGGCGGCGATCCCGTGCGCTATGAGCGCGGTGGGACGCTCGTTCGGGGCGGTCGGCCGGCCCGGGCGGCGAGGCGCCCGCGCGGGCGGTGCACTAGGGGCGGCGGTCGGCGGGGCCAGGGACGGCGGGGCCGGGGACGGCGGGGCCGGGGACGGCGGGGCCGGGGACGGCGGGGTCGGGGACGGCGGGGCCCACCGCGGCATCC
>DASSGC010000255.1:0-12290 GCA_035693765.1 Acidimicrobiales bacterium | reverse complement strand
TCGGCGTCGCCCGGCGCCCCCGCCCGTCACGGGCGCCGGGCGATGCCTCCCCCAGTTCGACCCAGTTACCGGCCAGGAGGCCCAACCCATGAGACGGTCCACTGCACGTGCAGGCGGTGTCGGCGAAGGAAGACGGAGACGAGGTCTTCGATCTCGTCTGGTGACGGGCGTGGCCGTCGCCGGCATGGTGGGGGCGAGCCTCGCCCTGCCGGCCAGCGCGGTCCACGATGAGGGGCTCTTCGAGCTCGATGCCAACGTGCTCGACCAGGCCGCCGCCGGCGACGACTGGTCCAACATCTTCGCCGGCACCGACAGCGCGTTCACCGACACCGGGATCGTCGCCGACCCGGCACCCCAGTCGATCTTCACCGGCGGCGGGTCGAAGGACGACCTCGACATCCCCAGCTGGAAGCACAAGAACGGGAGCGTCCCGGACAAGGACGACATCACCAACGCCTACGCCGCGGCCTACGCGTCCGGTGGCGACACGTTCGTGTACTTCGGCCTCGACCGGTTCGCCGTCCAGGGGTCGTCCGACGTCGGCTTCTGGTTCTTCCAGGACGACGTGGCCCCGATCCCCGGCACGCCCCCCGGCTCGACCAGCTCGTTCAGCGGCCAGCACGAGGTCGGCGACCTGCTCGTCCTCAGCGAGTTCGACGAGGGCGGCGGGGGCATCACCATCAAGGTGTTCGAGTGGGTCGGCACCGGCGGCGACGAAGGGAGCGGCACGCTGCAGACCCTCTTCGGCGGAGACACCGGCCTGCCGGCCGACTGCGACGCCGTCGCGGCCGGCGACGACGTGTGCGCCAACGTGAACACGTCGCCGATCCCCGACGCGGACATCCCGTGGGACTACGTCGGCAAGGGCGGCACCCGCAACATGCCGACCGGCTCCTTCTTCGAGGGCGGCATCAACCTCGACGCCTTCTTCGAGGAGACTCCGTGCTTCTCCAACGTCGTCGCCGAGACCCGCTCGTCGTTCGAGGTGAACGCCGTCCTCAAGGACCTGGTGCACAGCCAGTTCGAGCTGTGCGACGCGAACATCAGCATCGCCCCCGACGACGTCAACGACGTGGGCGACAGCCACACCTTCACCGTGACCGCCAACCAGACCTTCGCCGGCCAGGAGACCCCGGCCCCCGACGGCACGATCGTGACGGTCACGCTCACCGACCAGAACGGCAACCCGGTCACGGCCACCACCGACACGTGCGCCACCGGGACGGTGGGCGGCACCTGCTCGGTGACGTTCAGCTCCAACGTGGCGGGGGTGATCACCGGTCACGCCGAGGCGGACATCGCCGTGGGTGACACGACCATCCACGTCGAGACCGGTGGGACCGGGAACAACCCCGACGCGGTCAAGCGGTTCGTCGACGCGAGGATCTCGATCACGCCCGACGACATCAACGGCATCGGCGAGACGCACACGTTCGTCGTCGACGTCGACAAGGATCTCGGCGACGGCAACGGCTTCGTGGCCGCCACCGAGGGCGATGTCGACTTCACGCTCACCGACGCCGCCGGCGCGGTGAACGAGGTCGACCTGGCGGCGAGCACCTGCGACGACGCCGGTGACAACCTCGACGCCAGCGGGCAGTGCACGATCGTGTTCACCTCGAACACGGCCGGAACGGTGACCGGTCATGCATCCGTGTCACTCGTGATCACCACCGACGAGGGCACGGTGACGCTGACGCGGGCGACCGACGGCGCCGGCGGCAACACCGGCGACGCCGTGAAGGAGTTCGTCGACGGCAGCCTCGCCTGGCTGAAGAACGACGACCAGGGCAACCGGCTGGGCGGCGCCACGTTCCAGGTGTGCCGCACGCACAACCTCGACACGTCCACCTCGCCGGACACCCTCGTCGACATCCCCGACGTGTGCGTCGACGTCCTCGACAACAGCGCGGCGGACGCCGACCCCGACGACGGCGAGTTCCTGCTCGAGGACCTGATCCTCGGCGGCTACACGGTCAAGGAGGTCCCGCCGTTCCCGCCGGGCTTCGAGCCCGACCCTGACACGGTGCCCGTCACGCTGACCCTGGAGCCCGGGCCCAAGGACGTCACGATCGCCGAGGCGTTCGTCAACCGGGCGCTGTTCCGGCTGATCGTGCTGACCTGCAACACCAGCACCGAGGCGCTCGTCGACAGCACCGTCGACCTCAACGGCGACGTGCGGGAGACGATCAACGCCGGCCAGCTTCCGGCCGGTGTCTCCGAGGAAGCCCTCTGCACCCTCGCCGGAGCCAACTACGACAACCTCACCCGGGGCACCTACGCCCCGACCGTGGAGCTGCCCGACGAGCCGCCCCACTTCCCCTGACGGCGGCACGACGGTGACCGACGCGCTCCGGTCACCGTCGCGCTGACCCCGGGTCCCCGGGGAGCCGGACACACCCGGCTCCCCGGGTAGGGGCGCCGCAGTTCCCCGTGTTCCGGTGACGTATCCGGTTGGGAGGCAACCAGATGCGTCACCGGAACCGTGGTCGCTCGCTACGGTCCGGCGGTCGAGCACTACACTCCTCCAGGACAGCCCACGGCTGCGACGTGGGACACCTCGACCGGAAGGGCTCGCTGGGACCGACATGGCGGCATCCGACGACCGCGACCTCGACCTGGGCATGGCCGAGATCGACATCTCCGTCCCCCATGCCGCCCGCGTCTACGACTACATGCTGGGCGGGGACACGAACTTCGCGGTCGACCGGGAGGCCGCCGAGCAGGCGGCGGCGCTCGTCGGCGGCATGGAGCGCGTGCGTGCGGAGGTGCGGGCCAACCGGGCGTTCCTCGGGCGGGCCGTCCGCTACATGATCCACGAGGCCGGCATCCGCCAGTTCCTCGACATCGGCACGGGCCTCCCCAACGACGACAACGTGCACGCCGTCGCCCTGGAGGAGGCACCGGACGCGGTCGTCGTCTACGTCGACAAGGACCCCGTCGTCCTGGCCCACGCCCACGTGCTGCTGCTGGGCGGCAAGGACGGCTCCACCGTGTACCTCCAGGAGGACTTCCGCAGCCCCGAGCGCATCCTGGAGCGGGCGGCGGCCACCCTCGACCTCGGCCAGCCGGTGGCCGTGATGATGGTCGGGCTGCTGCACCACCTGCGCGACGGCGACGACCCCGCCGGGCTCGTGGCCCGGCTCATGGCGGGCGTGCCCGCGGGCAGCCACCTCGCCGTGTCGCACCTGGCCCGCGACATCCACGCCGATGGGTACGTCGACGCCGGCGAGCACCTCGACGACGCGATGGAGGAGCCGCTGGTCTTCCGCACCCACGACGAGGTCGCCGCGTTCTTCCCGGGCCTCGAGCTCGTCGACCCCGGGCTCGTGCAGGTCGACACCTGGCGCCCGGCGGGCGCAGCCGGCCCGGCGATCGAGGGCTTCACCAACCCGCTCTACGTCGGGGTCGGCCGCAAGCCCGGAGGGTGACCGGTGCCGCGTGGGCGGGGGACGGATCGATGCGGCCCGGACAGGGGACGCACCAAGGCAGAGGGATGGGCGATGAGCGATCTGACACGCCGCAGCGTGTTGCGGGGGTTGGCCGCCGGAGTCACGGTGGTCGGGTGGAGCGCGCTGGACCGCTCCTGGGTGGCCGCCGGGGCGTCGACGACGGGCGGGGTCGAGCCGCTGCCGCGGCTCGACGGCACCGTGGTGACCGCACCCGACACCCTGGCGTCGTTCGGCGGTGACTTCGGGCGCCTGGTGACGGGGACGCCGCAGGCCGTCCTCCGGCCCGGGTCGGCCCGGGACATCGCCAAGATGGTGGGCTACGCCCGCCGCAACGGGCTCAGCATCGCGATGAACGGCCAGAGCGGCACCGACGGCCAGCTGGAGTCGCACTCGAACCTCGGGCAGGCGCTGGTCACGGGCGGCATCGCCATCGACGCCCGGGGCCTGTCGACGATCCACGCCATCGACGGCGATGTCGCCGACGTCGACGCGGGCGTGACCTGGGCCGAGCTCGGCGACGCCGCGGCGGCCAGCGGGCTGACCCCGCCGATGCTCACGGACTTCATCCACCTGTCGATCGGCGGCACGCTCAGCGTGGGCGGCATCGGCGGCACCATGCAGCACGCCGGCGCCCAGGTGGACACCGTGCGGGAGCTCCAGGTGGTCACCGGCGAGGGCGAGCTGGTCACCTGCTCGCGCCACCGGCGTGCGGGCCTGTTCAACGCCGTGCTGGCCGGCGCCGGGCAGTGCGCCGTCATCGTGCGCGCCAAGGTCGCGCTGGTCCCCGCCGCCACCGACGCGCTGGTCTTCAACCTGTTCTACGACGACCTCGACACCTACATCGCCGACCAGCTGCTGGTCCTGGGCGACGGGCGCTTCGACTACCAGGAGGGTCAGATCGTCCGCCGGCCCGACGACTCGGGGTGGCGCTACATGATGGAGGTCGCGTCGTACTACACGCCGCCGGACGCCCCCGACCAGGACGCGCTCCTGGCCGGGCTGTCCGACGTCCGCGCCGACGCCGTGGTGCTGACCCCGACCTACCAGGAGTGGGCGCACCGCCTCGATCCCGTCGTCGCGGCGCTCAAGGGCGCCGGCTTCTGGGACCAGGTGCACCCCTGGCTCACGGTGTTCGTCCCCGCGGCGACGGCCGCCCAGTTCGTCGCCGAGCTGGTCGCCGAGCTCACCCCCGCCGACCTCGGCGCCGGGGTGGCCCTCCTCTTCCCGTTCAGCACCGCCCCGCTGCGGCGCCCGCTGTTCGTCGTGCCCCGGAGCGGCCCCGCGTCGTTCGCGCTCACGCTGCTGCGGTTCCCGTTCCCGGGACCGGTCGACAGCGCCGGCATGCTCGCCCAGAACCGTGCCCTGTTCGACCGGGCGGTGGCGCTGGGAGGCAAGCGCTACATCATCGGCGCGGTCCCCGACATGAGCGCCGCCGACTGGCGGGCCCACTACGGCGGGCTGTGGCACGACTTCGCCGAGGCGAAGGGCCGCTTCGACCCCGACGGCGTCCTCACACCGGGCCAGGGCATCTTCGCCTGATCCCGCGGGGCCGCGCGGCCCCGCCCACGACCCGGCCACGACAGCGGGGCGGTGGCCGCAGGCCGAGGCGCCCGGTTCCGGACGGGCCTCGGGCCGTTTCTGACCGGACGTGCTCTCGGGTGACGCCGGCGCGGACGGTGAAGCCGCCCGGCGGCGGCCCCTCTCCTGCTCAGGGCGCGCCCGGGATGCCGACCACCTCCACCTCGCCATCGCGTTCCGGCTCGCTGGCCGCGTACTGCGGACCATTGTCGTAGAACGAGTAGAGCAACTCTCCCGCCGTGCTCAGCTCGGGATGGCCGGTCAGCGCGTAGCAGCCCGCGCCCGCGCCCGTGGTGCAGCCGGGCACCTGATCGGTGCGGACCAGCGTCCACGGCCCCACGGGCGAGTCGGACTGCCAGAGCTTGTGGTGCAGCCCCATCGAGGTCTGCTCCATCAGCAGGTAGCCGTCGCCCGTGGCGCTGAAGTCGCCGACGTGGACGCCGATCGGTCCGCCGCCGGTGGTGGCGACGATCGAGGCGGCGAGCGTGCCATCGGTGGACCAGTTGGCGGGGTCGTCGGGGTCGGCCGGGTTCAGGTCCCGCCAGTACTGGTAGCTCGACGCCTGGTGCAGCGACGACAGGGGCGCCCGGGCGACGACGACCGGTCCGGCCAGGCAGGCGGCGTATGCCGCGCTGAGCTCGTCGCAGGTGCCGGCGTAGAGGTACAGGTGGCCGCCGTCGAACACCGGCGAGCTCATCGCCTGCTGCCAGGGAAGCGTGTCGCCGGTGGGCGTCGGGCTGTTCGTGTCGAACACGTTCCAGCGCGCCCGGAACGTGTTGGTCGCCGGGTCGTAGGCGGCGATGCTCAGCCGCTGCACCCGGATGCCCGCCAGACCCTCGCCGAAGTGGAAGCAGACACCGAAATACGACACGAACACCAGCCGCGACGCGTCGGCAGCGGTGAGCGCGACAGGTGTCGTGCCGTTGTCGTAGAGCGTCATGGCGGCGTTCGGGCCGCGTGTCGCGCCGAGGCCCCAGTTCACCGCGATCGTCTCGGTGCCGGCCGCGCCGCACTGCCCTTCGTTGTCCGGAAGGCGGAGGTCGGACGGCGACGCCGGCAGGAAGTGGGCAGGGCCACGCGGCGGGCTCGGTGGCACGGCGCTGATCGGGCCGGTGCCCGGCGTGAGCGCGACCGAACGTCGGCGCGAGAACCCGGCCACGGCCATCCCCCTTGCCCGTGCTCCGCGCTGCCGGCTCCTCCGGCAGGCACGACGAGTGCCGGTGACGCTACAACATCGCGTCGGGGCACGGCCGCCCCGTGCCCACCGACGCCGGCTCGCGGGAACCAGGTCGGGCAGCACCGTCCGGTCAGGGGCGCGCCGGGCCGGGCCACGTCCGGCCCTCGGCGTGGCAGTTCGGGACCCTCGACCCTGGTCGGCATCCTCCTGCGCCACGACGATGGCACCGGAGGACGAGATCGCGTGCACACGATGACCGACGCTGCCGTAGGGGCCATCCGGGCGCCGCTCGAGTCGCTCGAGCGCCGTGCCGCCGTGGCGCGGGAGCAGTGGTCGTCCCGGCGGGACCCGGAGTTCATCCGCCGGTCGCTGCCCACCATCGAGGCCGTCCTGCGGTACTTCGCACCGGACGTGCGCCACGCCGAGCGGCTTCCCGAGCGCGGCCCCGTCCTCGTGGTCGGCAACCACTCGGGCCTGTTCTACATGCCGGACGTGTGGGCCACCGCCGCCGCCCTCGTCCGCCGTCGCGGGATCGATGCGCCGTCCTACGGCCTCGGCTACGACCTGCTCTTCACCCTGCCGGGCATCGAGTCGTTCCTCCGCCGCCTCGGCACCCTGCCCGCCAGCGGTCCGGCCGCCGAGGAAGCGCTCGCCGCCGGCGCCGCCCTGCTCGTCTACCCCGGAGGGGACTGGGAGGCCTGCCGGCCCTGGACCGAGCGCAACAGGGTCGATCTCCACGAGCGCATGGGCTTCGTCCGCCTCGCGCTCCGCACCGGGGTCCCCGTGGCGCCGGTCGTCAGCCACGGCGCCCACCACAGCGTCATCGTGCTGACCCGCGGCGAGCGGATCGCCCGGGCGCTGGGCCTCGGCCGGGTCCGGGTCAAGGTCATGCCCGTGCTCGTCGGCGTGCCGTTCGGCGTCGCTCCCGTGGTGCTGCCGCCGTTGCCGCTGCCGGCCAAGGTGACCGTCGACTTCCTCGACCCCCTCGACTGGTCCGGCGACGGCCCCGCCGCCGCCGACGACCCGCGCCGGGTGCGAGCCCGCTACGACGAGATCGTCGAGGTGCTCCAGGCAGGTCTCGACGACCTCCGGGCCGAGCGCCCCCACCCGCTGCTCAGCCGCTTCGGCCTGTCCCACTGACGAGGGGACGAGGGAGGTGCACCCGCTCCACGCGACCATCGCCTCGCTGATCGCCCGACGGCCGTGGGTCGTCCTCGCCGCGACGGTCGCCGTGTCCGCCGTCCTCGCCCTGGGCGTGCCCCTCCTCGAGTTCGAGACCAGCCAGGAGGGCCTGATCGGCGAGCACCACCCGATCTCCGAGGACAACGCCACGTTCCAGAGCGCCTTCGGCGGCGAGGCGATGATCGCCGTCATCACCGCGGACGAGCACCACCGCATCGACGATCTCTTCGCCCCCGGCAACCGCGACGAGCTGCGCCGCCTGGAGGACGCGCTGCGGGACTCCGGTGCGTTCCATGCGGTGATCGGCCCCGTGACAGGGCTCGAGTTCGGGCTGCGGCAGTTCTCGGCCGGCCAGGACATGATCGCCGCGGCGGGCGAACGGGCCGCGCGCGAGGAGACCCCGGCCGCTGCGGCCGACACCCAGGCCCTCCTCGACGCCCGGGTGTCCGCCAGCGCGCCCCGGGCCTCCGCCGCCCTGCAGGCGGGCGCCGATCTCGGCCTCGGCGACCCCGTGAGCCTCGACAACCCCGCCATGGTGTCGTTCCTCCTCTACGAGGACGACGCCGGCACGTCGACACGGCCCATCCTGCGCGACGCCTTCCCCGACACCGCGCACGCGCTCCTCGTCGCCCGGCTCCCCGGCAACCTGCCCCTCGCCGACGCCAACGACGCCATCGCCGAGTTCGAGAAGCAGGTGGCAAGGGCCCACCTCGACGGGTTCACGGTGTTCGCCACCGGCTCACCCGAGCTCATCCGGGACATCAACGACTACCTGCAGTCCGGCATGGCGACGCTCGGCCTCCTCGCTGCGCTCGTGATGGTGGTCGTGCTCTTCGGCCTCTTCCGGGTGCGGTGGCGCCTGCTCTCCATGGCGATCGTGGTGATCGGCGCGCTGTGGGGCTTCGGTCTCATGGGCTACGTCGGCGTGCCCCTGACGCTCATCACCATCTCGGGCCTGCCGATCCTGATCGGCCTCGGGGTCGACTTCTCCATCCAGGTCCACAACCGGTTCGAGGAGGAGCTGGCCCTCGGCCGCTCGCCGGCACGGGCGATCCGCCGGGTCTTCGCCCGGCTCGGGCCCGCGCTGGGCGTCGCCATGCTGGCCGCGATCGCCGGGTTCCTGTCGCTGCAGGTCTCCGACGTCCCGCAGATCCGGCAGTTCGGGATCATGCTGGCACTCGGCCTCGTGGCCCTCCTCGTGGCCGCCACGCTCGTGCCCCTGTCCATCCTGGCGGTGCGCGAGCGCCACTGGCCGACGACCGCCGCGGCGCTGCCCGCCGGGGGAGCGCCCGAGCGGCTGGTCCGGTGGCTGTGCTTCGCCGTGGGTCGGCGGCTCGTGCCCGTGGTGGCGGTCGGCGGCGTCATCATCGGCGCCGGGCTGGCCGTCGAGGGCAGGTTCTCGATCGAGACCGACCCCGAGCGGTGGGTTCCCCAGGACAGCACGACCGTCGAGGAGCTGCAGCGCCTCCGCGACCTCACCGAGTTCTCCAGCGAGCTGGTCGTCCTGGTCGAAGCGCCGGACGTCACCAGCACCGACGTGCTGCAGTGGATGCAGCGCTTCGTCGACGGTCAGGTCGCCCGCCATCCCGACGTGCTGGTGCGGGGCGCGAGCGTCGCCGCCGTCGTCGAGGACGTCACCGGCGCACCCCCCGGCCAGGACGAGACGCTGATCATGCTGGGCGGGGCCTTCGGCGACCCGCCGACCTACGACGTGGCCCCGGCGGACTTCGTGCGGTCGTTCGTCAGCGCCGACCGCCGGCGGGCGGCGATCGTGTTCCCCATCCACAACGTGACGCTCGACGAGCGCCGGGCCCTGCTGGACGAGATGCGGGCCGACCTCGATCCGCCGGTGGGCGCGCCGGCCGCCGTCCGGCGGCTCGCGCCGCCCGAAGGGGTGACGGGCGTCCCCACCGGGCTGGCGGCCATCGGCGCGGAGTTCGTCACGATGCTCGAGGCCGACCGGGTGACGATGACCTGGCTGGCCCTCGGCGCGGTCGCGCTGTGCCTGCTGGTGTCGTTCCGGAGCCTGACGATGACCATCCTCCCCCTCGTACCGGTGACCATCGCCGTGGGGCTGTCGTCCCTGGTCACCCTGGCGAGCGGTCGCGAGCTCAGCCCGCTCACGAGCGTCACCGGCCCCCTCGTGATCGCCACGTGCACCGAGTTCTCGGTGCTGGTCCTCGCCCGGTTCGTGGAGGAGCGTCGACACGGCCGCGACCCGGTCGACGCGATCAGCGTCGGTGCGGTCCGCATCGGCCGGGCCTTCCTGGCGTCCGGGCTCACGGTCGTGGGCGGCTTCGCCGTCCTCGGCCTGTCGTCGTACCCGCTATTGCGGGACTTCGGCATCCTCGTCGCGCTCAACGTCGTGGTGGCGCTGGTGTGTGCGCTCACCGTGCTGCCCCCGCTGCTCTCGTGGGCCGACGGGAGCCCCCGGCTGACGCGCTTCCCGCCGGGCGTGACCGACCTCGGCGCCCGGGAGGCGGACCGCGAGGATCTGGTGTCCTGACCTCCCGCGGCGTTGCGCCACGGGGCCTCCCCGGCGGGGCTGACCACCGGAGGACCATGCCGCGTGGCCGCGGTCGGGGCCGTGGGGGCCTCCCGAAGGAGGCCCCCACAGGCACGGACGCTCACACGTGAACGTTGATCAACATGGAGATCAGCGCATCGACCGCCGGGTCGACGACGATCGTGTCGCCGGGGCCTTCGGCCGTGATCTGGAGCTGATCGGGAATCGCGCTCCCGGTGATGCTCGTCTCCACCGGCACTCCCGCGACGTGGATGCGGCCACCCGCGGCGCCGACCGTGACGTGGTCGGCGTCGGGGGTCCCGACGAGGTTCACGCTGTCGGTCCTGGTGTCGCTGCCACCGCCCGCGGCCGACATGTCGACGCTCGCTCGGTTCATCGCCGTGTTGAACATGAAGTCGCCGACGGAGAAGTTGTCGAACCCCTCCAGCATGGTGAGGTTCAACGCCTCCACGCCGTCCATGTCCATGCGGATGTTGCCGACGTTGCGCGTCAGGATCGCCCGCTGGCCCTCGGCGTTCAGGAACATGCTCTCGTCGACGTTCGCGCCGTTGAACACGAGCGTGTCGCGCCCGTCGCTGCCCTCGACGACGTCGCTTCCGTCGCCCGGGTCCCAGACGAAGCTGTCGTCCTCCGAGCCGAGATCGGCCTTGTCGGCGCCCCGGTTGCCGTCGATGCTGTCGTTGCCGGCGTTGCCGACGAGCGACTCGTTGCCGTCGCCACCGGCGATGCTGTCGTTGCCCACGCCGCCGTCGAGGGTCGTCGTCTCGTCGGCGAACGCACCGTTGATCTGGTCGATCCTGATCTTGTCGTCGCCGGCCTCGCCCAGCACGTGGATCTGGTTGAAGGCGTTGCGATCGAACTCGAAGTCCGCGGCTCCGTCGTCACCGGCGTCGACCTGGATCGTGTTCGGCGCACCGGCCTTCAGCCGTAGAGCGATCGTGTCGCTGTCGACCGTACCGGTGACCGTCAGCGTGCCGTTCGCCACCGTGGCCTGGACGGTACCGGGTGTACAGGCGGCGCTGAAGGCGGCCAGACCGACCGTCAGCACGCCTCCGCCGGCGCTGCCCAAGATCCGCTTGATGCTCATCTTCTCCCACTTTCGTCAACCGGCGCCGCGACGGCATCGGTGTCTGCAGATGACGATGGGTACGGACGCGGCGACGCAACGGTTCATCTCGGATGGGGCCGATGACGGTTCGTCTCGCTCGAGGCGCGGCATCGGCGGATTGTCGGACGAGCTCGGCGATATGCCTGCGCGTGGGGTCGCGTGCCGAGGCCGTCAACAGACAAGCCAGGTGAGGAAGTGCCGTTGGCCTCTGTGCGGCGGGGCCGGACGGTTCAAGAGTAGGGAGTCAGATGAGGGAGGTAGTCATGAAGCGCAACATGGGCACTGTCGATCGACTGGTTCGTGCATTCGTTGCTGCGCCGGTGCTGATCGTGGTGGGGTTCGCGCTGGGCGCCGGAAGCCTGCTTGGCATCGTGGCGTTCGTCGTCGCGGGAGTGATGCTGGCGACCGCGGCGCTGGGCTTCTGCCCGGGGTACATCCCGTTCGGCCTTTCCACCCGCGGCGGCATCTCGACGCACGGCCGTGCCCGCCTCGGTAGCCGGTCTCGGGTCGTCGCACAGCACTGAGTGGCGTGGGCGCGGCGCGACCGCGCGAAAGGGGTGATGCACATGCGACGTCTGGTGGTGGT
Source organism: Acidimicrobiales bacterium (assembly GCA_035693765.1). GTDB lineage: Bacteria > Actinomycetota > Acidimicrobiia > Acidimicrobiales > VFJN01 > ZC4RG19. The sequence continues at coordinate 680 of DASSGC010000255.1, read as the reverse complement.
TGGCGTGCTCGTCGGGGTGGCCGCTGTGGTCCTCCGGCGGTGGGTCCCCGGCCTGCACGAGCGCGTGATGGCGCGTTGCGAGGGCATGTTCGAGCGGATGCCGGACACGTTCCCGCCCAAGAGGATGATGAGCGGCATCGACGAGATCCGAGCCACGACAGCTCGAATCCAGGAGCTGGTCGAGGCCCGCGCGGTCGAGACAGCCGAGTCCGGGCTGTCCCGGGCGGATGCCTCGGCGGAGATCGCAGCAGCGAAGTGAAGGGAGGAGGCCGCAATGGGCATCGGATCAGCAGCTCTCCTCGCGGACATGTGGGACACGAACGGTCACATGGGAGGGGGGTGGTGGATCGTGATGATGATCTGGATGGTGATCTTCTGGGCTGCCGTCGTGGCTGGCGTTGTGTGGCTCGCTCGAGGCGGCTTCTCCGAGCGGTGGCGCGCAGAGCGCCGGGAATCGCCGCTGGAGATCCTCGACCGCCGGTTCGCGGAGGGCGCGATGTCGGCGGACGAGTACCGGGAACGGCGCGAGGTCATGATGGGTGGCAGCGCCGGGGGACGAGGTCCTCGCGACGTGGAGCGGTGACGGTCCTTGGAGCTGGTGGGGGCCGGGCGCGCTGTCCCTGATCATCTGCATGGTCGTGATGGTCAGGATGATGAGCCACGGGCACGGTCACGGCTCG
>DASSGC010000254.1:0-2212 GCA_035693765.1 Acidimicrobiales bacterium | reverse complement strand
AGTAGCAGATCCTTCATCGGTCCTCCTTGCGCGTGCCGGGGTCGGCGGCGCGCCGACCGGGCCGGGTGGGGCCGGTGGGCGCCGGCCCCGCCGGCTTTGCGATCGTTCCGGCCGCTAGCCCGAAGTTACGGGTGATCTGAGACCGCCTTCCATTGCGCGCCAAGGGAAAGCAGTCGTTTCCGACCTCATTGTGTAGCCAAGAATGGCGGCGTGTCGCCGCGACAGAACCTCGTAAGTAATCTAGAATCTTGAGCGTGTCTGACGCGATGCATGTAGCCACGATCAGGAAGCGGCATGTGGACAGGGCCGGACAGGAGCGGGTCTACGAGTCCTACCTGCTGCGCCGCTCGTTCCGCGAGGACGGCAAGGTCAAGCACGAGACGCTGGCGAACCTGACGCCGCTGCCCGTTGCGCACATCGAGCTGCTGCGCCGGTCGCTGAAGGGTGAGGTATTCGTCCCGGCCGACACCGCGAGGGTCACGGTGGAGCGGTCGTTGCCGCATGGGGATGTGGCCCTGGTGATGGCTCAGGCCCGTGCCCTGGGGCTGCCCGCTCTGCTGGGCCCGGCTGGCCGGCAGCGGGACCTGGCGCTGGCGCTGATCGTGTCGCGGGTGGTGCGCCCGGCGTCGAAGCTTGCCACCCTGGGCTGGTGGGGCGACACCACGCTGGGCGTGGACCTCGACGTGGCCGACGCGTCCACCGATGAGGTCTACGCGGCGATGGACTGGCTGCTGGGCCGCCAGAACTCCATCGAGCTGAAGCTGGCCCGCCGGCACCTGCTCGACGAGGCCACCAACCCGCACCGGATGGCCTTGTTCGACCTGTCATCGTCCTGGGTGGAGGGAACCCACTGCGAACTGGCCGCGCGTGGCTACTCCCGCGACGGCAAGAAGGGCAAGGAGCAGATCGAGTACGGGCTGCTGTGCGACCCGGCCGGGCGGCCGGTGGCGATGCGGGTCTTCGTCGGCAACACCGGCGACCCGACCGCGTTCAAGGAGGCCGTGACGACGGTGCGGGACACCTTCGGGTTACGCAACATCGTCATGGTCGGCGACCGCGGCATGATCACCAATGCGCGTATCGACGCGCTCAGAAAACTGCCCGCCGAAGACGGGTTCGCGTGGCTGACCTGCCTGCGTGCTCCGCAGATCGCCGCCCTGGCCGCCGAGGGCGGGCCGTTGCAGATGAGCCTGTTCGACCAGCAGGACCTCGCCGAGATCAGCCACCCCGACTACCCCGGCGAGCGGCTGGTCGCCTGCCGCAACCCCGCCCTGGCCGAGCAACGCGCCCGCAAGCGCGATGACCTGCTCGCCGCCACCGAGCAAATCCTCGCCCCCATCCTCACCGCCGTGGCCGAGGGTCGCCTGACCGGCGCCGACAAGATCGGCCTGAAAATCGGCAAGGTCATCGACAAGTACAAGATGGCCAAGCACTTCGATGTGCTCATCACCGACACCACCCTGACCATCACCCGGCGCCAGGCCAACATCGACGCCGAAGCGGCACTCGACGGCATCTACGTCATCCGCACCAGCGTGGCCGCCGACAATCTCGACGCCGCCGGCGTGGTCACCGCCTACAAGAACCTGTCCCACATCGAACGTGACTGGCGCAACATCAAGGTCGACGACCTCGACCTACGCCCCATCTACCACCGCCTCGCTGACCGCGTGAAGGCCCACCTCCTGGTCGCGATGCTCGCCCAATACCTCATCTGGCACCTACGCCGCGCGATGGCCCCGCTCACCTACACCGACGACGACCCACCCACCCGCGACAACCCCGTCGCCCCCGCCCAGCGCACCGCAGCCGCGGCACGCAAGGCCAGCCGGCAACGCGACGAGCACAACCAGCCCTACTACAGCCTCCGCGGCCTGCTCACCCACCTGGGCACCCTGACCCGCAACGACATCCGCTACGGCACCAAGGACACCGACCCTGTCATCCCCACCCTGGCCGTCCCGACCCGCGCCCAGCGCCAAGCCTTCGAGCTACTCGGCGCTCCCATCCCCATCAGCCTCGCGTAGACAGGAACCCGCCAGCCCAAAACCTCAGCCCCAACAGCAAAACAGCACCTCAACCGGGCTCAGGCCCACAGCACCACATTGGGAAGATCACGTAACTTCGGTCTAAAGCTCGAGGTTTACGCGGACGACTGCATCAATAGTCGGCGTCAGCGGCCATAGCGACACGCCCACCATGCCCGCTGCCA
>DASSGC010000253.1:0-3128 GCA_035693765.1 Acidimicrobiales bacterium | reverse complement strand
AGGCGCAACCCGTAGCGACGCAGCAGCGGGCCGGCCACGAGGGCGAGGAAGGCGATGCTCACGACGTTCATCACGGCGGTGTAGCCCGCGAGGAACCGGGCGAGGTCCTCCGCCGCGGAGTACTGGGCCGCGGCGCGGTCGAAGACGAGGTAGTCCGAGAGCTGGCTCGCCAGGGCCGACAGCAGCTGGTAGGCGAGGATCAGGGCGACGAAGGGAGTGGCGAGGAGCTGGCGCAGCCCGGGACCACGGTCCGCGGCATCCGGCGCGGGCGACGCCCCGTGTGCGGGACGTGGGGCCGGGGCGATCACGATGAACGCGGCATACCGCACCCCCGTCACGAGAACGAGAGCGGTGAACACCGCCTGCGCGAGCGCCGTGGCCAGCAACAACCCCTCGGTGCCGCCGAGGACGTCGACGAGGGGCGCGGCGAGCAGGCCACCGACGACCGCTCCGGCGGGGAACCCCGCGACGATCCGCGGGAACCTCGCCTTGATGCCGGCGATGTCGAGGATGCGGCCCGCCTGGGCGCCGATGAAGACGAACCCGAGCTGGATCAGGACGGGGAAGAGCACGAGGAGCGGGCCCGAGACCCAGGCGCCGTCGCCGTCGGCCGCGACCGCCCACGCCGCGAGGAAGAGCACGGCGGCCGCGCCGAGCACCACGACCGCGATGCGCACGAGGTCGAACCGGCGCGAGCTGCTCGCCACCAGGGACGAGACCGCCGCACCCGCCACCCCGATCACGACGTAGGTGAGCGGGAGCCAGCCGGCGCCGTAGGCCTCGAGGAACATCGCGTTCGCGACGACGCCGAGCAGGGCCGCCACGACGCCGAACACCACGGCCTGGGCCGTCAGCCAGCGGACGGCCCCGTGGCCCGGTCGCGGCGCAGGAGCGGTCACGAGGGGGTGCTGCTCCTGATCATGCGGACCAGCGAGGTGATGACCCCGCGGGCCAGCTCCGGGTGGTCGGCGAGCAGCTCGTCGAGCACCGGCCGGTCGATCCGCAGGAGCAGCGAGGGGGCCAGCGCCGTCACCGTCGCGGACCTCGGCTCGGGGGCCAGCGCCGCGAGCTCGCCGACGGTGGCCCCCACCTCCAGCTCGCGCAGGACGCGCTCGCCGTCCGTGGCCACCAGGCGGCCGCGGACGAGCGCGAACAGGTGGTCCTCCACGGCGCCCTGCTCGATGACGACCTGGCCCACCCGGACCTCGACCTCGGTGGCCCGCACCGCCACCGAGGCGAGGGTGCGGCCCGGCACGTCGGCGAAGAGCGGCACACGCTGCAGCGCCACGACGCGGTCGATCGTCGTCATCGTCACGGGTCGACCATCCCGGCACCGGTGCCCGCAGGGCGGGCGCGGGGCAGGTGGAGGTCGAACGTCGCCCCCGGCTCCACCTCCACCTCCACCATCACCGCAGGATGGCAGCCGGGACCAGGCAGGGCAATGGCCCGGACAGGCCCCGGAGCGGTCCAGGACCGTCACCCTGTGGGGGTGAGGCGCCGCCGGCCCGCCCCCTCCTACGGTCGAGGCCCGGGGACAGCCGGCCGCACCGGCGTGAAGGGAGCCGTTCGCATGTCATCCACGGGTTCGCCTGCCGGGGCCACGGGCCCGCACCAGACCGGGTCGGCACCACCACCGACCTCCTCCGCGGCGCGCGGGGTCCTCGCCGCCACCTGCCTGTCCACCCTCGTGGTCAACGCCAACACGTCGGCGGTGAGCATCCTCCTGCCGGCGATCAGCGCCGACACGGGCACGGACGTCACGACGCTGCAGTGGGCGGTGACCGGCTACTCCCTCGTCGGGGCGGCGGTCATCGTCACGTCGGGCTCGCTCGGTGACGTGTTCGGCCGCAAGCGGATCTTCCAGCTCGGGCTGCTCCTGTTCGTCGCCTCCTGCCTGTTCATCGCCCTGTCGTCGTCCGGCGAGGCGGTCATCGTCGGTCGGTTCATCCAGGGCGCCGCGGGCGCGACCATCCTGGCCTGCGGCCTCAGCCTGCTGTCGGTCGCCAACACCGGGCAGGCCCAGCTGCGGGCGGTCTCGCTGTGGGGTGCCGCGGCGGCCGTGGGTGCCGCGGCCGGACCCCTGCTGGGCGGCGTGCTCGTCGAGGTCACCGGGTGGCAGGGCCTGTTCTGGGTGGATGCCGCGGTGGCCGCCGCCTGCATCGCCCTGACCGCGGCGACGGTGACGGAGTCGAAGGACCCGACCCGTTCGCGCTCCATCGACTACGCCGGCTCGGGCCTCATCGCGCTCACCCTGGGCCCGGTCATCCTCGCGCTCAGCAAGGGCAGTGCGTGGGGCTGGACCTCGCCGGCCACCATCGCCTCCCTCGCGGTGGGCGTCGCCGCCGGGTTCGCCTTCGTCGCGGTGGAGAAGCGCGTCGCGGTGCCGATGCTCGACCTCGGCCTGCTGCGCAACCGGATCCTCGTCGGCTCCACGGTCGCGATCCTCATCGGAGCGGGCACGATCAACGGGCTGATGTACCTCGTCAGCCTCTACTTCCAGGACCCAGCCACCCTCGGGTTCTCACCCCTCCAGGCCGGCCTCGCGACCCTTCCGGCCACCGCGGGACTCGTGGCGGTCGCTCCCCTGGTGCCGCGCCTGGCCAGGAAGTTCGGCGGGCGGCAGGTGATCGGCATCGGCTTCCTCGTCACGGCCATCGGGTTCGCCGCGGTCGGACTGGTCGAGTCGTCGTGGCGCTACGGGGCGTTCGTCCTGCCGCTCGTGGCCATCGCCGTCGGCATGGGCCTGAGCAACGGCCCGTCGTCGTCGGCGTCGACCGCCTGCGTCCCCGCGGAGCAGGTGGGGTCGGCATCCGGTGTCTCGAACATGGCGCGCTACGTCGGCGCCGCCGTGGCGACGGCCCTGGCCGCGACGATCTACGGCGCGGTCATCGCCGACCGCACCGCGCAGGGCGAGTCGACCGCCGACGCCCTCGCGGCCGGCCTCGGCACCGCGGCCTGGGTGATGGCCGCCTTCAGCGTCGCGGGTGTCGTCATGGCCGTGGTGATGGGCCGCCACCGCGCCGCGACCGGCACGCTCGACGACTCCGCCTCCGCCGCCGCGGCGCACACCCACACCCTCCCGACCTCGGCCACCGCGACCGTGGCGGCGGGTGCGTCGACCGACTGAG
>DASSGC010000252.1:0-13549 GCA_035693765.1 Acidimicrobiales bacterium | reverse complement strand
CGGATGGGCAGGAGACCCTGGCCAGGCCGCCGGGCGCGGGCAGGACCACCGACGGCGCCGGATCGGGGATGCCGCCACGACGGCCACCGCCGCTGCCGCCACCGCCCCCGGACGAGCCCGACCCCCGCGACGCGGCGGCGGCCGCGGCCGCCGCGGCCGCCGCGTCGGCTTCGGCCCGCCGCTGCGCCTCGACCTGGGCCACGGCGTTGAGCCAGTTGGTGATGGCGGTCTGTTCGGCCAGGAGCTGCTGCGACAACGCCAGGTCCGTGGCCTTCAGTGACTCGACCTCTGCCAGCTTGGCATTGAGGCGTTCCTCGACCTGCGCGGCGAACTCCTCTTGCTGATCGAGCGCGTTCTCCAACTCGGTGAGGGCGGTCTCGGCGGCCTCGCGCTTGGTCTCCGCCTCGGCCGCCAGCGTCTCCTTGTCGGCCTTGTCGACTTCGAGGTCCTCGTGGGCCTGTTCGAGCTGATCCATCAGGTCGGCATCGGAGTCGGCCTGGATGTCGACCAGGGCCTGCTTCACGGTCGCATCGGACAGCGAGTCGGCCTTGAACGAGTCGAGGGCATTGTCGGACGGAGGGTTGACGAAGGCCTCGACGACCAACGCGTCGGTGGCGTCATTGAGGTCGTCGATGCGACCCTCCTGCTCCTCGACCGCCGCGCTGGCGGTGACGACCTCGGCCTCGGCCGCCTCGGCGGCCCGCTCGGCCTCGTCGAGCTCGGCCTGTTGGCTGGCGACGTTGGTCTCGAGCGCCGCCACGGCCGCGCGCACCTGGGCGTCCTCGGCCGCCAGGCCGTTCACCTGCAGGTCGATCTCACCACGCTGCGTGCGGACGTCGTTCAGCTTGCGCTCGGTCTCCGCCGGGTTCGGCTCTTGGGCCTCCGTCGCCGCCGGCCCGAGCATGGCGACGGTCACCGCAATGACCACCAACGCCCGCACGGCGTTGCGTCGACGCGTCGCTGCCAAGGTCCGACCTGCTTCCCGTTCTATGCCGCGCCCATCTGTGCGCGGCCAAAGTGCCCGGAAAGGTAACGAACCGAGCCGCCCGTGTCACCCACAGGCAGAGATTCTCTGTGTTTTCCCTGGTGGCAGACGGTTATGAAAAGGCAGGATCAGTCACCGCTGACCGACCAATGCCACGGCTCGCTCGGCAGGTTGTACATGCCGTAGTTCGCGGCATTGGCCTTCAGCCACTTGTATGCGGCGCTGGTGGAGCCGATCGTCCTGCCGCCCACCGTGAAGTCGATGGCGAGGCCCTGCTCGTGCAGGGACTGACCCGGACGGGCGGTCGGAGGCGAGCATGCCGAGGACGGGGCCTGGTAAATCGCGTAGTTCGAGGTGCCGCAATTGGCCCGGCGGACGGCGATCTGCTCGGCCGGATCGCGGTAGCCGTAGCCGCACAAGGTGATGCCCGCCTCGCTGGCATCGGCCAACAACCGCTCGATCTGGCCGCTGATCGCGCCGGCGACCTGGACCACGCCGCCGTCGGGGCAGGCGACGTCGGCCACACCGCCGGCCACGGGCTTGATCCCCGAGATCCCCTTGACGGCATCGGCCTCCTCGGCCAGCTCGGCGGCGAGCTGGCGGGCCTTCTCGGCCTGCACCTCCTCGTCGAGGTTGTTCAGCGCCTCGGCCAGCTCGGCGGCCCGGCCCCGCAACGCCTCGGCCAGTGCCGGATCGGTGTTGGCCAGGGCGTCGGCCTCGGAGAGCTGCCGGTCGAGGCGCCGCTGCACCTCGGCGGCGAACGCCGCCTGCTGCCCCACGGCGGCGTTGACGTCGGCCAGCGCCGCCTCGGCCTCCGCCCGGGCCGCCTCGGCGGCCGAGGCGGCATTCTCCTGCTCGGTCTTCTGCGTCTCGTAGGCGTTCTGCAGCGTGAGGAAGTAGTCGAGCGCCTCGGCGTCCTTGTCGGCCTGGATGTCGAGGATCTGGCTCTTGACGGTGGCGTCCTCCAGCGAGTCGGCGGTGAGGACGTCGAGCGCCGAGTCGGCCGGCGGGTTGATGAACGCGTCGACCACGACCGTGTCGGTCTGGTCGTTGACGCCGGCGAGCGCGAGCTCGGTCTCGGCCAGGGCCGCCTCTGCGGCCGAGAGCTGCAGCTCGGCGTTGCCGAGGGTGGACTCCGCCTCCAGCAGCATCAGCTTCTGCGACTGGACGTTCTCCTTCACCTCGGTGAGGGCGTCCGAGACGATGCCGTCGTCGGCCTTGAGGACGTCGAAGTCGATCGACACCAGCCCCTGGGCGTCGATCTGGCCCCGCTCGCTCGCCGGGTCCTCCTGCGCCCCGCTGGGCACAGGAGGCAGCACGACGGCGGAGACCAGCGTGGCCAGCACGGCAGCGGCGACGAGCGATCGGCGGCGGACGAGTGTCAAGGCGTTCCCCAGGGCGGCGTGGTGGCCGCGACGGGACCCGGGTGGTCACCGGGCTCCCCAGCGGCGGTGGCGCCGAATGTAACGAATCGCGACGGACCTGTCATAGGCGCCCGTCGTCCCCCACGGGCCTGAGGTTAGACCGTCGCGCGGTCCGCCCGGTTCATCCCGGACACATGTCGACCTGGGCCGTTGCCGCCTGTGGGACGCCGGCCGCAGCGGGTGGCGGCCCCGCCGGGAGCGGCCCCGCCGGGAGCGGCCGGCCCGCCACGAACGCCTCGATCACCGCCGGCGCCGCCGTCATGTCGACCGCCAGCCGGTTCTCGTCGTCCGGGTGGACGACGACGGGCAGGGTCGCGTGCGACACGGCCGCCGGGTCGAGCCCGAGCGCCGCCCGGGCCAGGTCGACCATCTCGCGGAGGTCGAGGTCGGGATCGACCCGCACGTGCTCGGTCACCTGGGCCACCAGGCGGTCGACGGCGACGGGGTCGGTCCGGTCGCCTGCGGCCCCGGCCAGCGCGGCCACCAGCACCGCCTGCTGGTTCGCGACGCGGCCGATGTCGGCATAGGGCAGCGCCGTCCAGCCGCCCGACGGGTCGAGCACCTCGAGGTGGCGGGAGCGCACCAGCGCGAGCGCGTCGTCGCCGTCGAGGCGCACGCAGCCGACCTCGTCGAGGAACAGCCCCGACCACCGGTCCCGCAGGGAGGCCGGCACCCAGACCTCGATGCCGCCGACCGCGTCGACCAGCGAGGCGACGCCCTCCATCGTCACCTCGACCACGTGGTCGACCGGCACGCCGATCTGGTCCTCGACCACGCGCACCAGGGCGTCGAGACCGCCGCCGGCCACCACGGCGTTGAGCATCGCCGGCGCGCCGGTGCCGGGGTCGTCGACGATCAGGTCGCGGGGCAGCGAGAGCAGCGCCGCCGTCCCCTGCCCGGGGTCGATGTGCGCCAGCAGCACGGTGTCGGTCCGGGCGCCCTCCCGGCCCGGCCCGCTGTCGAGGCCGACCACGAGCGCGGTCACCGGGGCGCCGGCCGGGACCGCGCCGGTGCCCGCCGTGTCGACCCGCTCGATGTCGTGGAGCCGCCACGCGGCCCGGCCGTACAGCCCGCCGGCCCCGGCCACCAGGGCAGCCACGGCGACACCTGCCCCGCCCGCGTAGCGGCGGCGGCGGCGCCGCCGGGCCCGGCGCACGACGTCGCGCCGGAAGCCGGCGCCGAGCGCCGGCGGGTGGGGGTCATCGAGATGCTCGAACACTGGCGTTCTCCTCGTCGTCGTCATGGTCGGGCCGGCCCAGCCGCTCGCGCAGGGCGGCGAGCCCGCGGTGGGCGTGCTGCTTCACGGCGCCGACCGAGCAGCCGAGCACCTCGGCGACCTCGGCCTCGGGCCGGTCGGCCAGGTAGCGGAGCGCGACGACCTCGCGCTGGCGGCGCGGCAGGGCCCGCAACGCCCGCACCAGGTCGACGCGCTCGGCATGCGACGGCACGCCGGCGGCCGTGCCGGCGCCCAGGGCGCCGCGGCGCCCGTGCGCCGCCCGCAGCGCGAGCGGGGCCCGCTCGGCCGCCAGCCGGCGCTGCCGCCAGCGCCCGATGGCCAGGTTGGTGGTCACCCGGGCGACCCACGCCTCGTCGTAGCCGCACACCGAGCGCCAGCGGCCGTAGGCACGGGCCAGCGCCTCCTGCGCCAGGTCCTCGGCCTCGCCCCGGTCGCCCACCAGCCGGTAGGCCACGCGGTAGCTCAACGCCGCCAGCGGCCCGAACCTGTCCTCGAAGGTCGGGCGGTCCCCCGTCGTGTGTCGCATGCGCCCCGTTCAACGCGCGGCCCGCCCGCCAGGTTGACACACCCACCGGTTCTGGCGGCGCTCTGCGCCCATGGCGCACGAGATCGCCGCCAGCTCGTCCGGCGGGTGATGCACCCACCCGTTCTGGCGTCAGGTGCCGTCGGTGGACCAGTGCCAGGGCTCGGAGGGCAGGTTGTACAGCCCATAGCGGCCGGCGTTGGCGTCCAGCCAGCGGAAGCAGGCGCTCCCGCTGCCGATGGTCGAGCCGCCGCACGTGAAGTCGATGGCCAGCCCGGTCTCGTGGTTGGAGGTGCCGGGCCGGGCGGTCGGCGGCGAGCACGACGACGCGGGGGCCTCGTAGATGGCGTAGTCGGAGGTGCCGCAGTGGGCCCGCCGGAGGGCGATCTGCTCGGCCGGGTCGCGGTAGCCGCCGCCGCACATGTCGAGCCCGTCGGCCGAGGCGGCCGACAGCAGCGCCGACACGTCTCCGACGATCGACCCGGCGACGGTGATCGACCCGCCGCCCGGGCACGCGGCCGTGGCCAGGCCGCTGGCGCCGGCGCCGGCCCGGCTGCCGCCGCTCCCCGACCGGGCGGCCGAGCGGGCGGCGTCGGCCGCCGCGGCCTGCGCCATGGCGTCGGCCATGGCCTGGGCGAACGCGGCCTCGGCCTCGCGTTGCTGGCGGGCGCCGACCACCTCGTTGATGCGACCGGCGATCTCCGCCTCCCGGGCCCGGATGGCCTCGGCGGCGGCCGGGTCGATGCGGGCGAGTGCCTCGGCCTCCGCCAGGTGGCCGTCCATGGCGTCCTGCAGGGCGAGCACGAAGAGCGACTCGCGGGACTGGGCGGCGACCAGGTCGGCGACCGCGCCGTCGGCCTCCGACGCCCGGGCGGCGGCCGCCTCCGCGGCCGCGTCCTCGACCGCCTGCTGCGCCTCGAGCTGGGCCCTGGTGGTGTCGAGCTCGGTGAGCACCGCCGCGTTGGCGTCGGTCTGCGCGGTCAGGATCGACTGCTTCACCGTCGCGTCGCTCACGGTCTCGGCGCTCAGCACGTCGAGGGCGCTGGCCGCGGGCGGATTGACGAACGCCTCGATCACCACGGCGTCGCTCTGGGCATCGAGCTCGGCCAGGCGGGCCTCGGTGGCGCCGACCGCGGCGGTGGCGGCGTCGAGGTCGGACTGGGCCGTGGCCTGCGCCACCCGGGCGGCGAGCACCTGCCCGACCTCGGCCTGCACGGCGGAGCTGAGCCCGTCGAGGCTGGCGAGGGGGTCGGCCGCGTCGCTCCGCAGCCCGTCGTCGCCCGGGGTCACGGTGCCCTCCACGACGGGACCCTGCCCGTCGCGTTGCGTGGCCGGGCCCTCCTGGCCGGGAGCCGCCAGGACGGGCCGGCCGGCCACGACCGGGGCGACGGCGAGCAGGGCCACCGCGACCACGCGCAGTCCCGGCGAGTTAAGGCGGCTCCTGGTCATCCAGCGTCCCCAGACATGTGCGGCGGGTCGTTCCTCTCCCCCGGGCACGGAGGACGTCATGGGACTGTAATGATGGCGCCGCCGGTTCGTCATATTCGGAAGGAGCGCGGGTCCGGGCCGGGCGTGACGGTGGTGACCGTGCGTGGCGCGACTTCGGGTCGGCGCCCACCGGTGGGGCAGACTGCCGGACATGGCAGAGGTCCTCATCGAGATCGCCGACGGCGTGGCCGTGCTCACGCTCGACGCCCCCGACCGCCGGAACGCGCTCACCCTCGGCATGGTCGACGAGATAGCTGCCGCCGTCGACACCGCCGAGGCCGACCCGGACGTCGGCGCGCTGGTGGTCACCGGCACCGCCCCGGCCTTCTGCGCGGGCGCCGACCTGTCGCACCTCGGGAGCAGCCAGCGCGAGGGCCTCCTGCGCATCTACGAGGGGTTCATGCGCATCAGCCGCTCGACCCTGCCCAGCGTCGCCGCCGTCAACGGCGCGGCTGTCGGCGCCGGCGTGAACCTCGCCCTGGTGTGCGACGTGATCGTGGCCGGCGCGTCGGCCCGGTTCGACACCCGCTTCGTCCAGCTCGGCCTGCACCCCGGCGGCGGCCACACCTGGATGCTGCAGCGCAAGGTCGGTCCCCAGACCGCCGCGGCGATGGTGCTGTTCGGTCAGGTCGTCGACGGCGAGGCGGCCGCGCGGCTGGGCCTGGCGTGGTCGTGCGTGCCCGACGGCGAGCTGGTCGAGACCGCCCGCTCGATGGCCGCGGTCGCCGCGGCCGCCCCCCGCGACCTGGTCGAGCGGATCGTCCACACCATGAGCGACGCCTGGTCGATCGGCGACCACGAGGCGGCCGTCGAGCGCGAGCTGGAACCCCAGGTCTGGTCGATCAACCAGCCCGCCTTCCAGGAGCGCCTCGCCGCGCTCCAGGCCCGCATCGCGGCGCGGGGCTGAGAGGCCGAGCGGAGAGGGAGCTCGCCACGGCCTACGCGTGGGGATTTGGCGTGGAAGCACCAGCTCCACAGCTCGGCCGACCGGCAATGCAGCACGGTGACCGGCAGCGACGTGACCTACCCGCGCACTGTCTGATCTGAGCCGGCCCGTTCCCGACCGGGCGGGACGGTCAGCTCGGCACGAAGGTCAGCGACGCGGCGATCTGGCGGGTCAGCTCGCCGTGCGTGGCGGCGTCGTCGGAGGCCACCGTGACCTCCCACAGGATGTCGTCGGGGCCCGCGACCATGATGGCGGTCGCCGCCGACGAGCCGCCCGCCGGGTCGCCGGCGCCCACCGTGAACGGGACGAGCACCGTCGGATGGTCCGTGCCCTCCACCACCTCGATCGCGGCCGGGTCGGCCTGCGCCCCGGCGGCCACCGCCGCCGCCGCACCCCGCAGCCCGTCGAGGTCGGCGATCCCGGCCTGGGGCGTGGCCCTGACGTCCACGTCGCTGATGCCACCGGCCGCGTCCTGGCCCGCCGCGTAGAAGATGCTGCCCCCCGCCGCGGCCGCGTGGGCGAGGTCGGAGAACCCCGGCACGCTCGGCGAGGCCCCGGCGAGCGTGGCCAGGCCCTCGGGCGACAGCACGAGCGCCTCCCACCCCGGCGGCACGGCCAGCCCGAAGTGCAGGTCGGCCAGCGGGATCGCCTGCCAGCCGTCCGGGGCGTCGACCACGACCCCCCCGGTGTTGACGGTGGTGGTGGTCATCCCGGCCTCCGGCGAGCCGCCGCCGTCGGCGCCGTCGCCGCCCCCGTCGTCGGAGCAGGCGGCCAGCAGGACGACGACGAGCGCGACGACCGTCAGCGACCGCGCCCCGGCGCCGAGCCGGCGCGGGCGGCGGCTCACGCCAGCCACTCGCGGATCAGCTCGTCGCGGCGGTCCTGCCACTCCTCGACGGTCAGGGCGTAGCGGATGTGGTCCTCCCACGCCCCGTTGATCTCGAGGTAGCGCTGGGCGATGCCCTCGTCGCGCAGCTTGAGCTTCTCGACCACCCGGCGGCTGCGGTGGTTGCGCGGGATGATCGAGATCTGGATCCGGTGCAACCGCACCTGCTCGAAGGCGAACCGGGCCACCAGGACGACGGACTCGGCCATGTAGCTGTGACCGGCCTGGGCCCGGTCGATCCAGTAGCCCACGTACGCCGACTGGAACGGCCCCCGCTGGACGGACGACAGGTTGATCTCGCCGCAGAAGACCGGGGCGTTCCGGCGGCCGCCCGCAGGATCGGCCACGAAGATGCCGAACCCGAACCCGGTGCCGAGCTGGCGCTCGCGCTCCCGGGCGCTGCACCGCATGGCGAAGGCCTCGCCCGACTCGACCACGTCGGGCAGGTTGGGGTTGCGCGCCGGCTCCCACGGCGTCAGCCAGTCGTCGTTGCGCCGGCGCACCTCCTGCCACGCGGGGAAGTCGGTGGCCACGAGGGAGCGCAGCGTCACGCGCCGGCCGGTGAGCACGGTCATCGGGCGTCCATCACCTCGGCGAGCGCCCCGAGCAGCAGGGCGACGTTGCGGGGTCGAGCGGTGTGGCCCATGCAGCCGATGCGCCACACCCGCCCGGCGAACTCGCCCAGGCCGCCCCCGATCTCGATGTCGTAGCGGTCGAGCAGGGTGGCGCGGGCCTTGGCGTCGTCGACGCCCTCGGGCACCCACACGGTGGTCAGCTCGGGCAGCCGGTGCCCCTCGGCCGCGAACAGGCGGAAGCCGAGGTCGACCAGACCGTCCTGGAGCCGGCGGCCACAGTCGGCATGGCGGGCGATCGCCGCGTCGAGGCCCTCGTCGAGGACGGCGCCCAGGCCGGCGTGCAGCGAGCGCACCATCGACACCGGCGCGGTGTGGTGGTAGGTGCGGGCGCCCGTGGCGGGACCGGTGTACCGGCCGATCATCCGCAGGTCGAGGTACCAGCTCGGGCACCGCTCGACCAGTCGCTCGCGCGCCCGCTCGCTGACGGTCAGCGGCGCCAGGCCGGGCGGCACGCCGAGGCACTTCTGGGTGCCGGCGTACGCCACGTCGACGCCCCAGTCGTCGATGGCGACCTCGATGCCGCCCACGCTGGTGACGCAGTCGACCAGGAGCAGCGCGTCGCCCTTGCCCGCGCCCAGCGGGGCGATGTCGGACCGGACGCCGGTCGAGGTCTCGGCGTGCACGACGGCGATGATCGCCGGCGAGGGATGGGCGGCCAGCAGGCGCTCCGGGTCGACCGGCTCACCCCACGGCACCTCCACCGGCACGACGTCGGCGCCGCACCGGGCGGCCACGTCGCACATGCGGGAGCCGAACACCCCGTTCACGCCGATCACCACGGGGTCGCCGGGGCGCACGAGGTTGACGAACGCCGCCTCCATGCCCGCCGAGCCCGTGCCGGAGATCGGCAGCGTCATGGGGTTGGCCGTGCCGAGCACCGAGCGCAGCCGCGCGCAGGTCTCGTCGAGGATGGCGACGAACACCGGATCGAGGTGGCCGAGCATCGGGCGCGCCAGCGCCTCGACCGCCTCGGGATAGGGGTTGCAGGGCCCGGGGCCCATCAGGATGCGCTCGGTCAGCGGCATGCGCACCCGACCGTACCGGGGCACGCCGACCGGCGGGAAAAGGGGCCCGTGACCAGGGGGTCGCCGTGCCGGCCGCCCGTGCGTCACCCGAGGAGGCTCAGGGCGAGCCCGTCGAGGATGTCGGACTCGGAGACGATCATCTCGTCGACGCCGAGCCGCCGGAACAGCGCCACCAGGATGCAGCAGCCGCCCACGATGACGTCGGCGCGCGCCTCCTCCAGCCCGGGGTTGTGGATGCGGTCGGCGCGGGCCTCGGTGGCGAGCGTCCGGAACACGTCCTCGGCCGCCGCCCGGGTGAGGGTGAAGTGGTGGATGCGGTCGCGGTCGTAGCTGGCGAGCCCGATCTCCACCGCAGCCACGGTCGTGACGGTCCCGGCCAGCCCGACCAGGGTCCGGGCGCCCGCGACGCCGGGCAGCTCGCGCAGCACGTCCTCGATGTAGGCGTCGGTGAGGCTGATGCAGGCGGTCAGCTCCTCGGGGAGCGGGGGATCGTGCTCGATGAACTTCTCGGTGAGCCGCACGCAGCCCACGTCGACCGACATCACCCCCTCCACGGCGTCGCGCCCGACGATGAACTCCGTCGAGCCGCCGCCGATGTCCACGACGGCGAACGGGCCGAGCGCCGGGTCGAGCTCGCCGGTCGCCCCGGCGAACGCCAGGCGGCCCTCCTCGTCGCCGCTCAGCAGCTCGGGCCGGGCGCCGACCGCCGCCTCGACCGCGTCGAACAGCCCGTCGCGGTTGGCGGCGTCGCGGGCCGCGGAGGTGGCGGCCACCCGGAGGCGTTCCACGCCGTGGCGGTCGAGGATCTCGCGGTAGCCGCGCAGGCAGGCGACCGTCCGCTCGATGGCGTCGTCGGCCAGTCGCCCGGACGCACCGACGCCCTGGCCGAGCCGGGTGATGGTGTTGTGCCGCGCGACGACGTGCAGGCCCCGGTCGCGGGGCTCGGCCACGAGCACGCGGGTGGAGTTGGTGCCCAGGTCGAGGGCGGCGACGGCGGTCATGGACCGGAAGCTACCGGGGACGGCTCCGCGATCCGGTCTGCGACCCACCGGCCCACGGGGTCGTCGCCGCCGGCGAGGTGCCAGGCGTAGTGGGCGTGCAGGCACTTCACCCCCTCCCGGGTGCCGCCGACCCCGCCCGACGGCCGCGGCCCGGCGTGCCCGGGGGGCAGGGCGGCGTCGCGCTCGGCGGCGTAGCGGGCGTGGGCGGCGGCCAGGGCGGCGGGGTCGACGTCGGCCTCGGCGGCGGCGACGCCGCCGCCGCTCTCCAGCCGCGACACGAGCGTGCGCTCCGGCTCGCCCACCAGCCAGTAGCGGGTGGGCATGGGCGTGCCGTCGTCGAGCAGCGGGGCGTTGCGGATCACGAGCGGCGAGCCGTCGGCGTGCCGCACCACCACCTCGAAGGCGCCCCGGGGGCGGCGGCCGAGCAGGCGCTCGACCTCGGCCCGGTCGTCGGTCACGCCTCCTCGGGCGCCCAGTCCACCCGGTGGACCCGCCACGGCTGGGACAGGCCCTTGAGGTCGACCTCCTCGCCGGGGTCGAAGGCGAGGTCGCCGGCGGCCAGCGTGAGGTCGCGGGTGAGGCCCGACACGAGGATGTCACCGGGCTCGGCCCGCTCGGCGATGCGCACGGCGACCACCACGTTCTGGCCGAACACGTCGCCGTCGACGTCGACGATCTCGCCGGTGTGGAGGCCGATGCGGACGGTCATGGGGTGATCGGGGTGGTCGTCGCTGTAGCGCGCCAGTGCCCGCTGCACGTCGACGGCGGCGAGGATGGCCTGCCGCGCGCTGGAGAACACGACGAGGAAGCCGTCGCCCTGGGCCTTCACCTCGGTGCCGCCCCGCCGGGCGACCCGGTCGCGCACGAGCGTGTTGTGGTCGCCGAGGACGTCGACCCAGCGCTGGTCGCCCAGCCGCTCGACCAGCCCCGTCGAGCCCGCCACGTCGGTGACCATCATCGTGAGGGTGCCGCTGGGGCCCGGGGCGGGCTCTGTCGGGGCGGGCTCGGCCACCGGCTCGCGGCCCCGGCCGCGGTCACCGTGTCCCCGGTGCCCGCGCCGGGCGGCGGCCCGGCGGCGGACGTCGGACGGCAGGTCGCGGCGCAGGATGCGGTCGCGGGGTGACGGCATCGCCGGGATCCGCCCGTCCCCGTCCGGTGGCGACAGCTCGCCCGGGGCCGGCGGCCGCACCACCAGGTCGGGCCCGGCTCCGGCGGCCCGCACCGGCGCCGGCGACCCGGCGTTGCCGGCGGTCACGTCGCGCTCGCGATCCCGCTCGCGGGAACGGTCCCGGTAGCGGTCGCGGCGCCGGCCGCCGGGCGGCCGGGCCGTGCGGACGCCCACGCCGCCCCACAGCCCCCGGGCGTGGACCCGGATCAGGGGCGCGTCGGGCAGCGGGGGCTCGGCCCGGGTCAGGTCGGTGGCGCCGCCCATGAGCACCATGCCGTCGAGCTCGACGCGCATCCCGGCCCCGACCCGGATGTCGACGCCGCCCATGATCGCCCAGGCGGTGACGTCGACGACCGGCCCCTCGAACTCGGCGTCGCGGAAGTTGAGGTCTACCCCGCCCCAGAAGGCGAACGCCGTGATCCTCCGGGGCACCCGCCAGCGACCGCGGGCGTTGGACCCGCTCAGCACGCCGATGAAGCGCCGCCGCGACCCGCGCTCGCCGTCGGCGGGCGCCCCCTGCCGCGGCGGCGGCGCGTAGGTGAACGTCGCCGGCGGTGGGGTCACCGGCGGGGTCGCCGGGGTCGCTGCCGCCGCGCCGGGAGCGGCGGCCGGGGGCGGAGCGACGCCGGCCGGCAGGTCGTCCAGCACGGCGTGCAGCTCGGCGCGTGTGCGCGCCGCGTACACGTCGCCCACCAGTTCCTCGAACTCGTCCAGGGTGAGGCGACCCGCCCCGGTGTGCGTGCGCAGCAGGTCGACCGCGGCGTCGCGCTCCGCGTCGCCGATCCGCTCGTCCCCCCGGTCGACCATGACGGGAAGTCTCGCGCCTCCGACGCCGGGTGCCGACCACGCGCCGGATGAGACATCCGTCACGCTCCTCGACCCGCCTACCTACTGGTAGGTAGGCTGGCGGGCATGATGCCCGCCGCTTCACTCATCGACGAGCTCGAGCCGGTCGCCGCCCGGCTGCTCGAGCGCCACCTGGCCCAGTCCAAGGAGTGGTTCCCGCACCAGCTCGTGCCCTACGGGCAGGCGCGCGACTTCGAGCCCGACTACGAGTGGTCGCCGGCGGACACCCACCTGAGCGCCGAGGTGCGGTCGAGCCTCTACATCAACCTGCTGACCGAGGACAACCTCCCCTACTACTTCCGCACCATCGAGCGGATGTTCGGGCGGGACTCGGCCTGGGGCGAGTGGAGCCGCCGGTGGACCGCCGAGGAGGGCCGGCACTCGATGGTCCTGCGCGACTACCTCACCGTGACGCGGGCGCTCGACCCGGTCGGCCTCGAACGGGCGCGCATGGCCCAGGTCTGCTGCGGCCAGGTGCCCGAGCCCGAGACGCCGCAGGAGGGCCTCGTCTACGTCAGCCTCCAGGAGCTGGCCACCCGCATCGCCCACCACAACACCGGCAAGATGGTCGACGACCCGGTCGGCTACGACATCATGAAGCGGCTGGCGACCGACGAGAACCGCCACCACCTCTTCTACCGCGACCTGTCGACCGCGGCCCTCGAGATCGACCCGTCCGGCATGGTCAAGGCCATCGAGCGCCAGGTGCGCGAGTTCGCCATGCCCGGTATCGGCATCATCGACTTCGAGGCCCACGCGCGCGCCATCGCCAAGGCCGGCATCTACGACTTCGGCATCCACCACGACCAGATCCTCGTGCCCGTGGTGGTGCGCCAGTGGGGCATCGAGAACCTGACGGGACTCGACGACGAGGCCGAGCAGGCCCGTGACGCGCTGCTCAAGCGCATCGACCGGGTCGGCCGCGCCGGTCGCCGCCAGGCTGCCCGCCGCGAGGCCGAGATCGCGGCGGTCGAGGAGAACCGGGTCCCCGAGCCGGTCTGACCCCGCCTGCGGTCCCGCGGCGTCAGCCGCCCGGGACCGTGGTCGACGGTGGCGCGGCCGGCTCGCCGGCGCGCGGCGCCGGCAGCATGCCGTACGACTCCTCGCCCGGCATGACGAGCCCGAGGTCGCGCCGCGCGATCTCCTCGATCGTCTCGGCGTCGCGGAGATCGCGGGCGCGCTCCTCCAGCCGGTCGTTCTCCTCCTCGAACACCGCGAGCCGCTCGCGCGCCCGTTCGCTGGCCGCCCGCTGGTTGAGGTAGGTGCGCACCGGGAACACCGAGTAGAGCACCACCACCACGAGCGCGACCGACCCCAGCCGGGTGCCGACCCGCCGCAGCCACTGGTTGCGGCGCTCGCGGGCCTCGTCGTCGGCCGGCAGCAAC
>DASSGC010000251.1:0-5835 GCA_035693765.1 Acidimicrobiales bacterium | reverse complement strand
TTGGCCCACACGCCTCGCGAGCAGGCCACGGTCGGCGCCCTGCGCGCCCGCGCCACGGACGTCGACGTGACCCGCATGTCCAAGGAGGAGTGGAAGGTGCGCAACGAGGCGGCGGGCATCGGGGTCTTCTGACCCCGGGTCGAGCGCGAGCCCGGCGGCGAGGACGATCGCCGACACCCGGACGAGTTCCCGGCGCGAACCTGCGGCCATCGGACCTCCGCATCGCCGTTGTGTTCCATCGCCCGCGCATCGGCGCCAGGCGAGACGAGCCGTTGCGACCGCCCGGGCGGGACCTTCGGCACTGTCGAGAGTTGCAGCCGACGGTCGACGATGACGTTGGAGTAGTGGGTCGACGGCCGTGTGCCGGGTCTGCTCGCAATGGCATGACCGCCTCACGGCAGGCGTGAAGGAGGTCCGACGATGGCGACGCCAACTCTCGAGCGGGAGCGGGCGAGGAAGCCCGTCGCGCACAGGTCTCGCCGCCGGTGGGCATGGCTGGTCGTGCTCGTGGCGCTGGCTGTCGTGGGCGCTCTCGTGACGGCCTGGCTCGTGAACGACACCGACGAGCCGCCCGGTTCTCTGGGTCGCGTCGACCCCGAGACGTTCTTCGGTGAGGGGACCCACCTGGCGACCTCGGGTGGCGCCATCTGGGCCTGGGGCGATCGTGGGCAGATCGGTCGCTACGACGACGGGACATGGCAGGGCTACGGCGGCCTGCCGGAAGGCGCCGGTGTCCTCGATGTCGCCGTCGACGCGGACGGCAGGGTGCTCGCTTCCACCAGCATCGGCGTCTACCGGCTGGAGGAGAGCGGATGGCGCCTGCACCCCGCCTGGTCGGACGTCGAGCGCTACGTGACCCTCGAGGTGGATCCTGTCACCGGGATCGAATGGTGGTCGACCAGCGACGGTCTGTTCCGGTGGGATGGCGACGAGCTGACGAACGTGGCCGATCCGACCGGCATCGACATGCTCGCCCTGGGCGAGATCCTCGCGACCGGCGACGGAAGCCTCTGGGCTGGCGGCATGTACGGCTACATCCCGAGCGCCGGTGGGCTGGCCCGCTATCACGACGACAGCAGCACGTGGGAGGTCGTCCGACCCTTGGGCGGCACCAACGATGTCCCCGCCGACCTGCTCGCATCCACGCCCGACGGGGGAGTGTGGGCCATGCTGGCGGACTGGTCCGAGGACTGGGAGGACCGGCAGGAATCAGGCGAACCCTATGTGGAGTGGTCGCTCGCTCACTTCGACGACAGGTCACAGGAGTGGACCGTCTACCGGGACGGCCTGCCGAGCGGATACCCGGGTGCGATGGCCGCCGACGAGGACGCCGTCTGGCTGGCCCAAGGTGGCGGATCGGTGGCAGACATCGAGCTCAGCGAGGGCCTGTACCGCTTCGACGGCCACACGTGGACGACCTATCTCGAAGGTGAGCTCGTCGAGGATGTGGCCGTCGCCGCGGACGGCACGGTCTGGGTCTCGCTGCTCGACGAGCCGGGCGTCAACCAGCTGACGGTCGACCCCGAGGCTGGTGCGTAGCGTCCAGGACCTCGGCGAGTGTGCCGCGACACGAAGGTGACAGCGAACGTCGCAGGGCCGGCGTCATGCCTGGTTCGGCTGGGTCCTGCGGCTCGGCGTCGTCGGCTGCTCTGCCTGGCCGTGCGGCTGCGTGGCGCTTGGTCGAGTTCGAGGGTCTGCCGTCGGGTGGTCGGCGTGCCTCGACCGACCCTGCTCGAATCGTGCACGGGCCCGGGCGGCACGGCGGACCAAGTGGTGGTGGCGGGTGCGGCGGGGGAATCCATCGGCAATACCGTATACTCTTTCGCCGATGCTGGACCCCCGGATCCTCCCGCCGCTGACCCGCTGACGTGCGACCCACACCGCTCATCGACAAGGAGCCGTCCCATGGAGTGCGAGGCCATCGAGTTCGAGGTCGACGACGAGCACGTCGCCACGATCACCCTCAACCGCCCCGAGGCCAACAACGCGTGGAACGACCAGATGGCCCGCGAGATCAGCTGGGCCTGGGGGACGATCCGTGACGACGACGACGTCCACGCGGTGGTGCTCCGGGCCAACGGCGAGCGAGCCTTCTGCACCGGCGCTGACGTCCGGGGTGGCGTGTCGTGGTTCTTCAGCTCGAACGTCTGGAACACCTTCGATCCCGGGCAGACGCTGTCGCCGAAGTCGCACCACCGCTGCTGGAAGCCGGTGGTGGTCGCCGTCCAGGGCATGTGCGCGGGCGGTGGGCAGTACTTCCTCAACGAGGCCGACATCGTCATCGCCTCCGAGGACGCCACGTTCTTCGACCCGCACGCCAACGGCGGCATCGTGTCGGCCCTCGAACCGATCGGGATGCTGCACCGCGGCGTGCCCCTCGGCGACGTGCTGCGGTGGGCGCTGATGGGCACCGAGGAGCGCATCACCGCGGCGACCGCGATGCGCCTCGGGCTCGTCACCGAGGTCGTGCCCGGCGCCGACCTGCGGGCTCGCGCTCACCAGATCGCGACCGGCATCGCCGCCCGCAACCCGCGGGCCATCCAGGGCACCGTGCGGGCGATCTGGGAGTCGCTCGACATGAGCCGCTCGATCGCCCTCCAGAACGGCATCGCCTACACGAACATCGGCAACCCGCCGGCGGGCGACGGATCGCCGCGCCGGCGGGTCAACCGGGAGCCCACCTACCGGTGAGCGCCTCGAGCTCGACGCGGCGGAGCCAGCGGTTCGTCGGGTCGAGCCAGGTCCGCCGCCGCCCCGAGACGAGGTGGCCGTACTCGCCGTCGCGGAGGAGGTAGCCGGTCGACAGCTCGTCGCTGGCCACACCGTCGACGAGCACCTGGTTGTAGAACCAGCCACCGATCCGACGCTCGGGGATGCTGAACGAGAACCAGGCGGTCTCGGTCTTCCACCAGTGGTCGCTCGCGGGGTGGAAGCGGTCGTCGTCCGGCGTGAGCTCGGGGATCGCGCCCACGGCCCGGCCGTCGTCGGGGCGGTCGGTCACCTTGGGCACAAGAAAGAGTGTACGCAATACGTCACCGGTCGAGCGCGGCGGCCTGCGTGCAGGAGGTCGCGCGACCCCGGCGCCTACACCTCGCCTACACCCCGTCCTTCGCCCGAGGACGACGGGTTGGCGGCCCCGCGGCGATGAGCTCGGTGAACGACCGATCCAACGCCGCGGTCAGCGCGTCGACGTCGTCCACGACGTCCGGGTCGACGGTGATGCCCACGCCGAGCGTGTCGCCGTAGGAGACGACCCCGATGATCAGCGCGATGTTCCCGATCACGGTGACGAACGGGTACACCTCGCACAACCGCGAGCCGAGGAGGTAGAGCGGCTGGTCGGTGCCCGGCAGGTTGGTCACCGCGAGGTTCACCACCGGCTGGCGTCCGAGGATCGACGGGGCGAGCAGCCTGATGAGACCGGCGGGCACCAGATCGCTCACCGCCAGCAGGATCGAGCCGATCGACACCTCGGCCGACCGCTTGCGCCGCACCATCTCGGCGTGGATGCGCTGCAGTCGTTCGAGCGGGTCGTCGACCGACACCGGGAGCTCGGCGAGGAGGAGGGAGAAGCGGTTCTCGACGGCGGTCTCGCCGCCCTGGAGGTGGGTCGACACCGGAACGAGCGCGCGGGGATGGATCGCGCCGGCCGGTGGGTCCGAGCCGCCGCCGAGGACGTCGCGCCACGCGCCCGCCACGGCCGCCAGGACCACGTCGTTGAGCGAGACGCCCTGCGCACGCTTCAGCCGCTGCAGCTCGGGCATCGGCTGCTGCATCCAGGTCATGTCCCGGCGCCTGCCGACCGGTCGGTTGACCGGGGATGGCGGTGCCGGCCTGGCGGCCAGCGCCGAGCGCGCCAGCCCGAACCCGGTCGACACGGTCCGTACCGGCCGGCGCAGCCCCCCGAGCAGGCCGACGCTGCGCGCCAGCTGGCGTTGCGTGCGCTGGATCGCCGCCCGGGCGAGCACCTGCGCGCGCCCGGGCGGTGCCGCGCCCTCCGCCATCGCCGCCACCGGCGGGGCCGACGGGCCGCGCTCCAGGTCGAGCACGCGGAGCATGAAGTCGAGCAGCGCGGTGCCGTCGGCCATGACGTGGCTCACCTTCGGGATCACTGCGATGCGATCGCCCTCCACCCCCTCGACCACCCAGATCTCCCACAGGGGGCGGGCCGGGTCGAGGGGTGTCTCCAGCAGGCGGGCCATCAGCTCGCGTAGCGTCGCCGTGTCGCCCGGTCGCGGCAGGGCGGCGACGCGGACGTGGTCGCCGACGGCGAAGTCGGGGTCGTCCACCCAGACGGCCGCGCCCAGGCCGAACGCCGGGCCCACCAGCCGCTGGCGGAAGCGGGTACCCCGCAGCCTGATCTCGACGTGACGGCGAATGGCGTCGATCCGCACCGCGCCGTCGTCATCCCGTAGCGGCCCCGCCTCGAACAGCGCCAGCGCCCCGATCTGCAGCGGCGCGCGGGGGTCCTGGGCGTAGAGCAGCGTGGCGTCCTGCGGGCGCAGGAGCTCGTAGCTCACCGGGGGCCCTCCACGGCCCCACCATGGCACACCCCGGCGCGGTGACCGTCTCGGATCAGAGGCCGGGAACGGCCGCGAGCGGCCGGGGCCAGCGGCCGTCCCGCCAGGCGGCATCGGTGAAGTCGGCGATCACGTCGGTCAGCCGATCCGGGCGGAGACGCAGCTCGATGGGCGATCGAGCCCCGACGAGCGTGGCGTGCGGCATCTGCCCGACCAACCTCTTGGCGTCGCTGAAGGGATGGATCAGGTCGTGGCGATGTGCGAGCACGAGGGTCGGAGCCTCGATGCGCGCCCGCTCGTCCTGGGTGGGGGCGACGGGCCCGACGAGCACGCCGTGCAGGATGGCGGCCATCACCTCGGGCGGTGTGCTGGCTGCGTGCAAGAGGCTGTTCACCGGGTCGAACGGCAGCCGCGGCACGCGGCGCAATCCCGAGCCGATCAGGCGGGCGAGGCCCCGCCCGTAGTGCACCAGCAGCAGCAACGGGGTGAAGAGCATGGCCGCCGACGGCACGGCCCACTCGAGCACCGGCATCTCCAGGACGAGGCCGCGCACCCGTTCCGGTCGCTGGCTGGCGGCGAAGAGGCTGACGTTCGCCCCGAGGGACATGCCGCCCAGCACGGCCTCGGATGCGCCGACCTGATCGAGAACGGCGAACACCTGGTCGGCGTAGGCGTCGATGCGGTACTCGGCGGCGTGCGTCGGCTTGTCGCTGCGGCCGTGCCCGAGCAGGTCGAGCAGGACCACCCGATGGCCCTGTGCGGCAACCGTCTCGGCGATGCCGCGGTTGATGTCGGAGTCGAGCAGCAGCCCGTGCATGTACAGCAGCACGCGGTCCCCCTCGCCGTAGACGTCGTAGACGAGGCGGCGACCACGGTGGGTGCAGGACTCGGTCACTGGCTGCATGGGTGGTGGCGGCTCCCGGGAAGTGGGTGGGTCTTCTGCCGACGGTAGGGGGACGGCGTCGCCGACCGCCAATGGCCGGGCTCCGGTCGGGCACCTGCGACCGGGTCCGTCGTGGTGGGTGGCTACCCCCAGGGCGCCGCCTCGACGAGGTCGACACACCGGCAGCTGAGTCTTTTCCGCTGACAGCCTACACCCAGCGATCCGCCCAGAATCCTCGTTCTGTAAAGTAAGCGGTTTCCGCGAGAGGGGCCGTACCCGGGCGGAAGCTGGGTGCCGTCGCAGCGATGAGTCTGCCGGCGTCCACACGTCTGTCTCCCGACCGAGACAGCCAACGCATCGGGAGTAAGGCATGGGCCTCATCCACATCGAGCTGTTCGCAACCCTCGACCTCGTCGGGCAGTCGCCCGGCGG
>DASSGC010000250.1:0-4238 GCA_035693765.1 Acidimicrobiales bacterium | reverse complement strand
GTCGACACGGCCGAGTACAAGCGGCGCCAGACCCCGCCGGGCGTGCGGGTGACCCCCAAGGCGTTCGGCAAGGACCGGCGCGTGCCGATCACCAACCGCTACCGGGGCTGACCCCAGCGCCGCCGGGGCGGGCCGTAGCCTGCGCACGATGTGGCGGGTGATGCGGGAACCCCTCACGCTGGTCGCCGCCACCGTCGCGCTCGCCGCCCTCCTGCTGGCGTTGCTGGTCTTCTCCGCGGTCGCCTCGCTGCTCGGCGAGAGCTGCGGCGAGGACCGGGCCTGGTTGGTCGAGGCCTGGCTGGTCCTGGCGTCCGGGGCGGTGGCCACCGCGGCCGTGCTGACGCTGGTGGTGCGCTGGTGGCGGGTCTGGCGCGCCCCCCTGCCGGACCAGGTCGCGCCGGTCCCGTTGTGGCCCCGGCTGGCGCTGCTCGGCGTGTCACTGGCCGTCGGGGCGACGCCGGTGGTGCACGCGACGCTCCCCCACGGCGGCTGCGCCTGACGTCCCGACCGCGGGCCGCCGCCCATGCCGGCCGGTTTGCCGCGACGGCGCACCGACCGGCGATGCTGTCCCCCATGCCCTCCGATCCCCCGGTCGTCGCCCCGAGTCCCGTGCCCGGTATCGAGGCCGTGCTGTTCGACTTCTCGGGGGTGCTCACCACCTCGCCGTGGCCCGCGCTGCGGGCCTCGGGCGGCGGCGACCTCGACCTGATCGTGGGGCCGTACCACCAGGACACCGACCACCCCTGGCACCGGTTGGAGCGGGGCGAGATCACCATCGAGCAGTGGATCGGCGACATCCAGACCCTGGCCGAGGAGGCGGGCAAGGTCCTCGACCTGTCGCCCCTCCAGACGCTGCTGACCGCGCTCGACGTCCACGGCAACGTGGTGGACCACATCGCCGGGCTGCGGGCCGACGGCTACCGCACGGCGCTGGTGACCAACAACGTCCGTGAGGGGTCGGCGTCGTGGCGGGCCATGGTGCCGGTGGACGACCTGTTCGACGTCGTGGTCGACAGCTCGTCGGTGGGCATGCGCAAGCCCGACCCCGCCATCTTCGGCCACACGCTCGACCTGCTGGGCGGCGTGGCGCCGGCGCGCGCCGTGTTCCTCGACGATGTCGAGGGCAACCTGGCCGGTGCCCGGAAGGCCGGCCTGCACACCGTGCTCGTGGGCGACCCGCCCGACGCCGCGCTCGTGGAGCTCGACCTGCTGCTGGGACGCGCCGCGCCGGGATCGGCGACCGGAGAGCTGCTGGCGGACGGCTGACGCCGCCGTCCGCGTGGCGCCGATGTCCGAGGCCGCCGTCCCGCTCCCGTCGCCCGCGCCGCCGGCCGCCGCCGCGTCCCGCTGGCAGGCGGACCTCGCCCTGGTGGTGGCCGCCTTCTTCTTCGGGACGACGTTCCTGGTGGTGCAGGACGCGGTCGCCCGCGCCGACCCGTTGCCGTTCCTCGCGGCGCGGTTCCTCCTGGCCGGGGCCGTCCTGGCCGCGCTCGGCCGCCGGCGCCCGGCGTCGCCGGGCGAGCTCCGCCACGGCCTCGCCGCCGGCGGTGCGCTGCTGGCCGGCTACGTGCTCCAGACCATCGGCCTCCAGTACACGACCCCGTCCACCTCGGCCTTCGTCACCTACCTGCTCGTGGTGTTCGTCCCCCTGCTGTCGTTCGCGCTGCTGGGTCGGCGGCCCCACCCGCTCACCCTGGTGGGCCTGGTGCTGGCCGTGGCCGGGCTGGTGCTGCTGACGGGCGGGGCCGACGCGACGTTCGGGCGGGGCGAGGTGCTGACCCTGGGGTGTGCCGTGGCGTTCGCCGCCCACATCGTGATCCTGGGCGAGACGGCGGGCCGGCACGACGCCGTCCGCCTCACCTGCGTGCAGGTCACGACCGTGGGCGGCATCTGCCTGGTGGCCAGCCTGGCGGCGGGCGACCTGGCGCTGCCCGGGCCGGCGCTGCTGGCGGCCGCGTTCACCGGCGTGTTCGCCACGGCGCTGGCGTTCTTCGCCATGGTCTGGTCGCAGCGGGTCGTCAGCCCCTCGCGGGCGGCCCTGATCCTGCTCCTGGAGCCGGTGTTCGCCGCCCTGCTGGCGTGGCTGGCGGGCGACGGCCTGCCGGCGACCACGGCCGCCGGCGGGGTGCTGATCCTGGCGGCCGTGGTGGTGGCCGAGGTGGTGCCGGCGTGGCGCGCGCCCGCCGACCTGGCCGCGCGAAGCTGAGCCGATGGCCGACATCGCCGGGACGTCCGGGGAGAGCAGCGCGGGCGACGTGGCGGGCACGGCGGAGACCATCGAGGAGAGCGGCCGGCGCATCGGCCACCACGCCTGGTTGGCGATGCGCCTCTTCGAGACCGTCGGCGGGTGGGTGCCGACCGTGCCGGAACCCGCGGCCAAGGCGCTGCTGGCCGCCCAGAGCCACCATCACGCGTGGCACGCCGAGCTGTGGCTCGGCCTGCTCCCCGCCCTCGACCATCTGCCGCAGGCCGACCTCGTGGTCGCCCGGGCGGCGGACGCCGACCTGGTCGATCGCCTGGCCGCCGCCGAGGAGACGGTCGCGCGGCTGGCGGCCCTCCACCAGATCGTCCTGCCCCACCTGCGGGCGACCTACACCGCCCACCGGGCCCGCACGACCGCCGTGACGGACGGCCCCACCGTCCGGGTCCTGCGCCTGGTGCGGGCCGACCTCGACGAGGACGACCGCGCCCTCGCCGGAGCGCTCGCGTCCCTCCCCTGACGGGGAACCGTGCCGCCGCCGCGGCGCCTGCGGTTGTGCGGGCGCGGCGTGCCGGCTGCGTCAGTTGAACGGCGCGCCGTCGGCGATCTGCCACAGGAGCGCGTCGCTCATCGGCGGCGGCGGTTCGACCTCGCCGGACGCCCGCATGAACGCGGCCAGCTCGAGGACGTTCGACAGGTCGGCGCGATCGACCACGGCCTCGCCGTCGAAGATGTCCTCGACGTCACGGAGCGTCAGTGCGTGCTCACCCATTCATCGGTGCCAACGACGTGCGGCGTGCGCAGGATATGGCCGGGGCGATGTATCGGCCGGCGATGCGCCGATAGGGGCCGTCGGCGGGCGGGCGGCTCCGGGCTCAGACCGGCACGGCACTGCGGTCGAGGTGCCGGCGCAGGGCCCCGATGGCGCGGTGCTGGAGAGCCTTGATGGCCCCCTCGCCCTTGCCGAGCATCCGGGCCACCTCCTCGAGCGACAGGTCGGCGACGATGCGCAGCAGCACGACGTCACGCTGCTCGGGCGACAGCACGGACACCAGGTCGCGGACGTGGTCATCGGCCATGACCGCGAACGCGTCCTCCTCGACGTCGCCCCACCCCATGCTCTCGTCGACGCCGGCGTCCCCCTGCACCGGCAGCTGCCGGCTGGCGCGGCGACGGTCGTCGATCATGCGGTGGTGGGCGATGGTGAAGAGCCACGATCGGAAGCTCTTCTCGTCGCCCTCGAACGCCGCCAGGTTGCGGTGGACCTGGGCGAACACGTCGTTCGTGAGACCGTCCGGGTCGCTCGCCCGGTGCCAGCGCAGGTAGGAGGCCACCTGCCCGGCCAGCGCCCGGTAGAGGCGTTCGAACGACCGCGGGCATCCCCCCTTCGCCCCCTCGACGAGGGCGCCGATCGGTGTCGGGATCGTGATGGTCCCCGTGCGGACCGCGGGCGGCCTGGTCCGTTCCTCGGTGAGTTGCACGCCGCTTTCCCTCCCCCGGGTCACCATCGACCATGGGTGCTAGGCGCTACGACTTCCCCTCGCCCGGCACACTAGCCAACGAGCGCGCCCTGTCGTCGAGGGGCGCCCTGGGTGACGGGTCGCCCGACCCGCCCGGCCATCCGGCTGACGAAAGTCCGACGAGAGGTGGTCACTCTTGACCGCCCCGGTATCCTTCACATCGCTCCGGGTTCTCGGATGGGACCACGGAAGCACCGAGCCGACCGCCACCGCCGCGACATCAGGAGTCATGGCTCTGCGGGGCTCCCCAGGGACCGAGCAGCACGCGAGAAGGACGTTACGTTGCCCAAGGAGCGCGTCGAGCGCGACGAGGAAGATCTCGTCCGGCTGTACCTGACCGACATCGGGCAGTATCCGCTGCTCACCAAGGACGACGAGGTTCGCCTCGCGCAGGCCATCGAGGCCGGGAACGCCGCGCGGGTGGAGCTCGAGACCGAGGGTCGGGCACTGGCGCCGGGACGCAAGCGAGAGCTGCGCCGCGCCGCCCGTGACGGCGAGGACGCCGAACGCACGTTCGT
>DASSGC010000249.1:0-9279 GCA_035693765.1 Acidimicrobiales bacterium | reverse complement strand
GACACGCTGCGAAGCAGCTTCTCGACGTTCGACCCGAGCACGCTCTCGTAGTGGCGACGCTCGGCCGCTCCGAGCGGGCCACCATCACCCGACGTGCCGTAGAGATGGTTGTGGATGCGCTTCGTGATCTCGAAGAAGCCGGGACTGCCCTCGATCACGTACCAGCGGGTGTCGACGCCCACGCCGCGGGCGTAGGCCAGCACGGTCTGCAGGAGCTCCGCCACCCCGCCGCCCTTGGCGGTCGAGTTGACGTTGATGACCGCCCGACCGGCCAGCAGCTCGCTGGCGGCCGTGGCGGTGGCGTCGAAGAGCGCGGCGCGCTCCGCCCCGATCAGCTCCCGCAGCGACGACGGCGGCCGCGCCTCGACGACGACCTTCGTGAGGCCGGTCACGTCCGACCCCCCACGGGCGTCGGGCCGGGCCGCGTGACGCCCCGCCGCCTGGCCGCGGGCCGGCCGGCGCCGCCCAGCCTGTGCAGCCATCCGTGCCCGTCGGACCACACCAGCAGCGGTGGCAGGACCACCAGCGTGCTCACCAGGGCGAACAGCACGTCCAGCGCCACGACCACGCCGAAGTCGCGCAGCAACGGCATCGCCGAGAAGGCGAGCACACCGAAGCCACCGATGAGGGTCAGGCCCGAGGCGACGAAGGCGCGGCCGATGCGGGGCACGCCGCTGGTGACCGCCTCCCGCGGCGCACTGCCCCGCGCGCGCTCCTCCGCGTAGCGGGCGACCACCAGCACCGAGAACTCGGTCCCGACGGCGATGACGAGAGGCCCGGCCACGGTGGTGAGCGGGGTCAGGTCGATGCCGAGGACCCGGATGGCCAGCGACGACAGCCCGACGGCCGTGATCACGGGCACCAGGATCAGCACCGACCGCACCGGGTCGCGCTGGGCCACCAGCAGCCACGCGAGGACGAACGCCAGCGCGATCAGCGACAGCGTCCCGCGACCGTCCTCGAGCCCGTTGACCAGCTCGATGCCGTTGACCGCCAGGCCGGTCGCGCTGGCCGCCACACCGGACGGCGGGGCGAGGTCGCCCCGCAGCTCGGTCTCCAGCTCGTCGAGCAGGGCCTCCCGCTCGTCGAGGGACACCGGCGCGATCGGGAACACCAGGTTGGCCTGGGTCCGGTCCGGGCTCACGAAGGTGCGGGAGATGTCCTCGGACGCCACCGTCAGGAGCTGCCGCACGTCGTCGCCGCCGGCCACGGAGCCGTGGACGCCGCTGGCGATCGCCGGCAGGCTCGTCGCCCGCAGCAGCGCGGGGTGACGGTCGACCGCCTCGGACCCGAACCGGTTCATCCACTCGACGATCGCGGGGTCGGTGACGTCGTCCGCCTCGACGAGGATCGTCAGCTCGCTGGAGAACCCGGTGCCCTCGCGGAGCGCTTCGAGGTCGGTGACGGCCCGGCCGTCCTGGTCGATCCACCGCTCCGGATCGGTCTGGATCGTCAGGCCGGCCTCGGCCACCAACCCCGCGCCGACGATCGCCGCCGCCGCGACGAGCAGCGGCACCGCGACGCGGGCGGGCAGCGACGACAGGCGGCGGACGCCGGCCTCGACGGCCCGCCGGGGCCTCACCGGGCGGCCGCCACCCCGGCGGTCGCGCAGGACCAGCACGGCCACCGGCGCCAGCAGGGCGACGAGGACGAGGACCGCCACGCCCACCGACAGCAGCAGGCCGAAGTCCTTGAGCATCGGCACCGCCGACCACAGGAGCGCCAGGAACCCGGCGACCGCGGCCACCATGGCCAGCGCGAGGGGCGGGCCCATGCGCCGGACCGTGGTCCCGGCCGCGGCGTCGACCGGATGCCCCTCGCCGCGCTCCTCCTCGAAGCGGTTGTGCATCTGGATGGCGAAGTCCACGCCCAGCCCGATGAGGATCGGCAGCCCGGAGATGGTGACGAGGGTGAGCGAGATGCCGGCCAGGCCGACGGCGCCGAAGGCACCGACCGTCCCGACGAGCACCACGAGCAGGGGCAGCAGCCGCCACCGCACCCGGAACACCAGCACCAGCACGAGCGCCATCACGCCCACGGCGATGGCGCCCAGCGTCGCCATGCCACTCCGCAGGTAGTCGTTGATCTCGGCCAGCAACACGGGCGAACCGCTGGCCAGCGTCTCCACGCCGGGCACGTCGTGGCGGGCCACGACCTCGTCGACGACGTCGGCGCCGCGGGACTGCTCCTCGATCGAGGCGTTGCCCGGCAGGCGCACGACGATCAGCCCGTGCTCGGCATCGAGGAAGTTGTCCCGCAGGGCCGGCCGGATCTCGCCGTCGTTCCCGAACAGGAGGAACTCGGTGAACGCGGGGTTGTCGAGCGACTGCTCCCCGGCCGCGCCCAGCCGGGCCGTGTCGGCCCCCAGCTGCTGGGCCCGGTCGGCCCGCACCGCGGCGTCGGCCGCGGACGCGGCCGCCTCCTGCTCCGCCGCCGTCCCGCCCTCCTCGGCCGCCGCCGCGCGGGCGGCGGCCGCGGCCGCCGCGGCGTCACGGTCCGTGGCGGCGGTGATCATGTCGGGGGCCACGGCGAGCTGGGCCGCGGCGAACTCCAGCGCGGTGGCCGGCCCGAGGACGGCCGCGAACTCGCCCGTGTCCCGCAGGTCGTCCTCCAGGGCGGCCAGCTCGTCGAGCGCCGGGCCGGTGGACATGGCGCGGATGTCGCCGGTGAGCAGCACGAGCATCGGCTCGCCCCCGAAGCTCGCCTGGTAGCGCTCGTTGGTCCGGAACACGGCCGACCCCGGATCGACCAGCGTCTCCTGGCCGGTGACGAACTCGAGCCGGGGCAACCCGAAGGCCAGCAGCGCGATGACCGCCGCGGTCCCGAGCAGCACCCGGGCCGGGTGCCCGGTGATCGTGGCGGCGACCCGCTTCCATGCCGTGTCCATCGCAGGACCTCCCCTCCGGCGGTCGCTCACGACGATGCCGCCCGGGCAACGGACTACCGCCGCTCACGGTACTCACGCCGCCACCCCGCGCCCCAGGGTCATAGGTCCCGCGCCGGCGGCGCCCCGGCCATCCGTGCTGTGACGTTGGGCCCTGGTCGCGGCGCCCGCCGGGCCCGATCCTGAGCGCATGGAGCCGCCCGCATCGTGGATGCTGATGGAGCGGTCGCCGGACGCCGGACCGGCGCCGCACGTCGCCCGGATCGCCGGCGTCGGGCGTCGCCTCCCGGCGACGCGGCTGTCGACCGACGACCTGATGTCCTCGACCCGGCACCGGACGGGCATCGACCTGGAACGGCTCACCGGCATCCGCGAGCGCCGCGTCAGCCGCGGCGAGGAGGACTCCCTGTCGCTCGCCACCGCCGCGGCCCGCGACTGCCTCGATCGCGCCGGCCGGCGGGCCGAGGACGTCGACCTGCTGGTGAGCTGCAGCATCACCAAGTACCGCGGCGGGCTGGTGCAGTGGTTCGAGCCGACGACGAGCCAGGCCGTGGCCCGGGCGATCGGCGCCACCGGCGCCACGACGTTCGACCTGGCGAACGCCTGCGCCGGCGTGCTCACCGGCGTGCTCGTGGCCAACAACTGGGTGCGCCGTGGCGCTGCCCGGCGGGTGCTCGTGGTCAGCGGCGAGTACATCTCGCGGCTCGGGACCAACGCGGCCCGCCACGTCCGGTCGATCGCGAGCCGCGAGGTGGCGTCGCTCACCCTGGGCGACGCCGGGGCCGCGCTGCTGGTCGAGCGGGCCGAGGCCGGCGAGCCGGGCATCGAGCTGGCCGCGTTCACGACCGTGGCCGGCCACAGCCGCCTCTGCCGCGCGTATCCGGCCCGCCACGACCCCGGGGCGCGGATGTACACCCGGTCACGGGCCATCCACCGGGCGGCCATCGCCGACACCCGGGTGCTGCTGGAGGAGGTGCTCGACATCGCCGGCCTCAAGCTCGACGATCTCGACCTCGTCATCCCCCACCAGACCTCCGTCCGCGCCATCCGCACCGGCATGCGGGAGGTCGGCGAGGCGCTCGGCCACGGCCGGCCGCACCCCGAGGTCGTCGTCACCGTCGACCACTACGGCAACACGGCGTCCACCACCCACGGGGTGGCGCTCGTCGAGGCGCTGGAGGCCGGGCGGATCCACGCCGGCGACCGGGTGGCGCTGCTGTCGCAGGCGTCGGGGCTCGTGATCGGCGTCGTCCTGTTCACCGCCGACGAGGGGCTGGTGGCCTGCCGTGGCCACGATCGTTGAGTCCGTCGCCGCGGCCGTGGGCCGGCCCCACCGCGTCCGGACCGGCGGCGCCCGGCACCTGGCCGGCGCGGCGGCGCGGCAGGCCCTCCGGCGGGCCGGGCTCGCCGCCTGCGACGTCGACCTGCTGGTGAACGCGGGCCTCTACCACGAGCGCAACATGGGTGAACCCGCGCTGGCCGCGCTGATCCAGGAGGACATCGGGGCCAATCCCGAGGACCCCCACCCCGGCGGCCACGGCACCTTCTCGTTCGACGTGGCCAACGGGGCGTGCGGGATGCTCACCGGGCTCCAGATCGCCGACGGGTTCGTCCGGGCGGGGACCGTGCGCCATGCCCTGGTGGTGGCGAGCGACGCCCACCCGGGCCGCCACACCGCACACCGCTTCCCCTTCCGGCCCGCCGCGGCGGCGATCGTGTGCGGCGCAGCGCCCGGGGACCGGGGCCTGGCGGGCTTCCGGTTCGCGCAGCGGGACGGCACCGAACCCGACCTGCGGGCCCGGGTGGCCTTCGCCGGCGGCCGCAACGTCCTGTCGGTCGAGGCGGCCCCCGGCACCGCCGCCGCGGCCACGGCCTGCGCCGCCGGGGTGGTCTCGGCGCTGCTCGCCGACCTGGGCGTGACGCCCGGCGAGGTCGACCTGGTGGTCGCCAACCCGCTCGACCCCGACGGCCACGCCCGCCTGGTGGACGCGACGGGCCTGCCGGCCGGCGCCCTGGTCACCGTCCCGGCGGCCGCCCACGTCCACACCGCCGGCCTGGGCCTCGCGCTCGACCGGGGCCTCGCGGCCGCCGGGAGCCTGGAGGGACGGACCATCCTGCTGGTGTCGACCGGCGCCGGTCCGGTGGCGGGCGCCGCGCTCCTTCGGCAGTGAGGCGGTCGGTGCCGGTCAGTGGGGTCGGTGCCGCTCGGCGACCAGGCGGTCGCGCAGCCGGTCGGCGGTGCCGCCCGCCTCGCCGAGCCGGGCGAGCGCGGTCGGCTCCGGTTCGACGCCCAGGCTGTTGAGGGTCAGCGCCAGCATCTCGTAGTGCCCGACCAGCAGGCACAGCTCGATGAGCTGGCGCTCGGTCAGCACCGCCGCCAGCTCCTCCCAGGTGGGATCGGTGATCACCTGCCGGTCGTGCAGCTCGTCCGCAGCCCGCACCAGCAGGCGCCGCGTCGGCGACCAGCCGGTGGCCTCCGGCCCGGCCGCCACCCGCTCGACGTCGGCGGACGGCAGCCCGGCCTTGCCGGCCAGGTGGACGTGCTGCACCCACTCGTACCACGACCCGCACCGCCACGCCGTGCGCAGGATCACGAGCTCGCGGTCGGCCCGGGCCAGGTCGCCGCGCAGCAGCAGGGTGGCGCCCAGCGGCAGCCACCGGCGGAACAGGCGCGGGTTGCGGGCCAGGGTCGTCAGCAGCCGGGGCCGCTCACCGCCGGTGGCCGCGGCCGCCACCGCGGCGGCCACCCGGGCCCGGAGCCCGAGCGCGCGTCCCGTCGCGGGCGGCACCCGGACCGACGGCGGCCCGGCCGGGCGGACCGCCACCGGTCAGCTCCCCGTCGCGGACAGCGGCCCGGCGGACCGCCGCTCGATCTCCGTGAGGAACCGGTCGATCTCGCCGTGCAGGCGGGCGGGGCGGAGGCGCATCTCCAGCAGGCTGCTGGCCTGCACGAGGCGGGCATCGCGGAGCTGGCGGACCAGCGCCTCGGCGTCGTTGAACGGATGGATCAGGTCGGCCTTGTGGCCGAGCACGAGGGCCGGTGCCACGACCGCCCGCCGGTCCTCGACCGGCGGCACCGTGGGCCCGACGAGGATGCCGTGCAGGATGGCCCGGGTGGCCTCCGGCGGCTTGGTCAGCGGCGCGAGCCCGCTGGCGACGAAGTCGCTGGGCAGCCGGGACACCAGGCCGGCGACCTTCCCCAACACCCGCACGACCGGCAGGGCGACGTGCACGAGCAGCAGCAGCGGCACGAAGGTCATCGCGGCGGCCGGCACGGCCCGTTCGAGCACCGGCATCTCCAGCACCAGGCCCAGGACCCGGTCCGGATGGTGGGCGGCGACGTGCAGCGACACGTTGGCCCCGAGCGACATGCCGCCGATGACGGCCCGGTCGACCCCGAGGTGGTCGAGCAGCGCCACCACCTGGTCGCCGTAGACGTCGATCCGGTACTCGACGGCGTGCACGGGCTTGTCGCTCTCGCCGTGGCCGAGCAGATCGAGCAGCACGACGTGGTGCCCGAGCGCCGCCAGCTCGCGCGCCGTGCGCCGGTAGATGCGCGTGTCCATCAGCAGGCCGTGCAGCAGCACCACCACCGGCTCGCCCGTGCCGTAGGTCTCGTACGCCAGCCGCCGCCCGCGCCAGGTGTACGTCCCCGAGCCGGACGGCACCTGGCCCCCCGTCACCGTGCGTACATCTCCTCGACCATGTCGCCGAAGCGCTCGACGACCACCGACCGCCTCACCTTCAGCGTCGGGGTGAGCTCCCCGCCGGACACCGTGAGCTCGCGCGGCAGGATGCGCCAGGCCCGGATCCGCTCGGCCGGCGCCCGCTCGGCGTTCAGCCGCTCCATCGAGGCGGCGATCTCCGCCTCGACCGTCGGATGGGTGGCCAGCGCCTCGGCGTCCCACGCACCGTGGCCGTCGCCCAGCACCGAGTCGATGTACTCGGCATCGAGCGCCACCAGGGCGGTGAGGAACGACCGCCCCTCGCCCACCACGATGGCCTGGGCGATGTACGGCTCGCTGCGCAGCCGGGTCTCCATGTCCTGCGGTGCGATGTTCTTGCCGCTGGAGGTGACGATCAGGTCCTTCTTGCGCCCGGTGAGGCGCAGGTAGCCGTCGTCCAACCTGCCGAGGTCGCCGGAGTGCATCCAGCCGTCCTCGTCGAGCAGCTCGGCGGTCGCCTCGGGGTCCTGCCAGTAGCCGGCGCACACCGTCGGGCCG
The DNA here is from genome assembly GCA_035693765.1 of Acidimicrobiales bacterium. Lineage (GTDB taxonomy): Bacteria > Actinomycetota > Acidimicrobiia > Acidimicrobiales > VFJN01 > ZC4RG19. Next base: position 2,172 of record DASSGC010000249.1, on the reverse strand, counting down.
CCCACCAGCACCTCGTCGTCGGGCCCGATCCGGATCTTGACGCCCGGTAGCGGCTCGCCCACCGTGCCGACACGGTTGCGCCCGGGGCGGTTGAGGGTCGCGGGGCCGCAGTCCTCCGTCTGGCCGTAGACCTCGGCCACGGGGATGCCGATGGCGTGGAACCACAGCAGCAGGCCGGGATCGACCGGCGCCGCCGCGGAGACGAAGATCCGTCCCCTATCGAGCCCGATCCGGTGGCGGATGCCGGCGCCGATGGTCCGCGACAGCACCACGTGGGCGACGCGGTCCGCGCCCTGCAGCGGCAGGCCACGACCCTCCCGGGCCGCCGCGGCCGCGAGCCCGAGCTCGACGAGCCGGTCGGCCTGCGACCGCAACGGGGAGGGGGTGCGGCCCAGCTCGGACTCGATGGCCTGGCGGAACTTCTCCCACACGCGGGGGACGGCGAAGAACACCGTCGGGCGGCAGGCCCGCAGGTCGTCGACCACCGTGGCGAGGCTGCGGGCGAACCACGTCTCGCCGCCCGACACGATCTGGCCGAAGTGGCTGACGACACGCTCGGCGATGTGCGACAGCGGCAGGAACGACAGGAACCGGTCGGTGGGGCCCACGGTCACCACCCGGATCACGGCCCGGATCGTCTCGGCCAGGTTGTCGTGGGTGATCATGGCCCCCTTGGGCGGGCCGGTCGTGCCGCTCGTGTACACGATCGTCGCGATCAGGTCGGGGCGCAGCCCGGCCACCCGCTCGTCCACCGCGCCGGGGTGGCGTGCCAGGTGGTCGCGGCCGAGCGACCGCACGTCGTCGAAGGTGAGCAGCACGTCGTCGTCGAGCCCGTCGGGGGGCTCCCCGAGCATGACGATCCGCTCGAGGCCCGGGAGCCGCGGCCGGGCGAGCAGGAGCTTGGCGAGCTGGTCCCGGTCGCCGACGAAGCTGAGCCGGCTCCCGGAGTGGCCGAACACGTGGGCGACCTGGCTCGCCGCGCCGGTCGGGTAGGCAGGGACCGACACCGCGCCCGCCGTCATGATGGCGAGGTCGGCCATGTGCCAGCGCGGCTGGTTGCCGGCCAGGATGCCGATCCGGTCGCCGGGTTGGGTCCCGAGCGCGATCAGGCCGGCGGCCACCTCCCGGACGGTCTCGCCGTAGGTCGCCCACCGGATCGACATCCACTCGCCGTCGCTCGTGTACCGGAGGGCGGGGCGGTCGGGCCACCGCGCCACCCGGTCGAAGAACAGGTCGACGAGCGTCAGACCCGCCTCCATCGGCGGCGCGGCCGGCACCCCCCCACGTTGCGTGATCGCTCGCATCGGGCTGAGCACGGCCATGGCTGCCCACCTTCCGTCCCGGGATCGGGGGTCCAGCCGCGACGCTACGGCCGGCGCGTGGCCGACACCAGGGCCGGACGACTCCCGGCGTCCCTCGGGCCAGGGACCTTCGTCCCTACACCGCGGGTACCCGGCGGGCGCACAGTGGATGCGCCCCCGAGGGGAGGTGGTCGTGGACGACCAGGCATTCACCGACCGGCTGACGGCGTCCGACAACCTGCTCTGGCAGGTGGAGGCCGACCCGGTGCTCCGGACCCCTGTGCTGGTGGTCGGCCTGCTCGACCGCTCACCGTCACCCGAGCGCGTCGAGGCGTCGGTGGAGCGGGCCGCCGCGATCGTCCCGCGGCTGGGCCAGCGGCTCGCGCCGCCGCCGCTCGGCCTGGGCCGCCCGCGCTGGCGCCCCGCCGGGGAACCCTCGCTCGCCCAGCACGTGCGCCGCGTCCGGGCCCCCGGTGACGACCTCGATGCCGTGCTGGCCGTGGCCGAGCCCGACGCCGTCGCCGCCTTCGACCCGGCGCGTCCCCTGTGGACCATGACCATCGTGGACGGGCTCGCCGGCGGGCGCGCCGCGCTGCTGCTCCGGTTCCACCACACGCTCACCGACGGCGTCGGGGGCATGGACCTGGCCGACATGCTGTTCGACCGGGCCCGCCGGCCGCGCCCGGCCGGCGCGGACGTCGACGGCGTCGCGGCCGGAGGCGCCGGGCCGTCCACCGACCACCCGCCCGGCGGCGCTCCCGCGCTGCTGTCCGCCGCCCGCCTGGCGACGTCGGCCGCCCGCCACCCGGCCCGCGTCACGGCCGGCGCCGTGCGGCTCGGCCGCTCCGCGGCGCGCCTGCTGTCCCCGGCC
>DASSGC010000248.1:0-2333 GCA_035693765.1 Acidimicrobiales bacterium | reverse complement strand
CGTAGGAGCGGCCCGTGTCACTCCGAGCCCGGGTGCTGGCCGGTCTGGCTCTCGTGGCGGTGGTGCTCGCGATCGTGCTGGCCGTCCTCACCCGCACGACCGAGGCGAACCTGGTGGACCAGGTGGATGCCCAGCTCGCCGACGCGGTGGGCCCGGTCCGCGGGTTCGGCCCCGATCACGACAGGGACGGGCCACCCGAGGAGGAGGGCGACCATGCGCCGACGCCGCTCTACGTCGGGCAGGTCGACGGCGACCTCGTGCGGACCGTGGTCACCCCCGACCTCAGCGGGGAGAACCCTCCGCTGCCGCAGATCAGCGCCGGCCGGGCCCTCGCCGCAGCGCAGTCGGGCGAACCGTTCACGACCGGCAGCGAGGGCGACGACCTGCGCTACCGGGCCCGCGCGTTCGAGGATCACCGGCTCGACACCGTGGTGGTGCTCGCCCTGCCCCTCGACTCCGTGGACGACGCCGTGGCCGGGCTGATCACCGTCGAGGCGCTCGGCGCGGTCGTGATCGTCCTCACCCTCGGCCTGGTCGGGTGGTGGGTCATCCGCCTCGGCATCCGGCCGGTGAAGGCGATGACCTCCGTGGCGACGGCGATCGCCGGCGGCGACCTGTCGCAGCGCGTCCCCGACGCGCACCCGGGCACGGAGGCCGGCGAGCTGGGGGACGCCCTCAACCGGATGCTCGGCCGCATCGAGGCGGCCTTCGAGGAACGCACGCGGGCCGAGTCGCAGCTGCGCCAGTTCGTCGCCGACGCGTCCCACGAGCTGCGGACGCCCGTGGCGACCATCCGGGGCTACGCCGAGCTCTACCGGACCGGGGGCCTGGGCGACGCCGACGCGCTCGACGACGCGATGCGCCGTACCGAGCAGGAGGCCACGCGCATGGGAAGGCTCGTCGACGACCTGCTCGCCTTGGCCCGCCTCGACCAGGGCCGCCCGCTGGACATGGGCCCGGTCGAGCTCGCCCACCTGGCGGAGGACGCCGCCCGCGACGCCCGCGCCATCGACCCGGACCGCCCGGTCGAGGCGATCACCACCGGAGGGCTCGTCGTGACCGGTGACGAGCAGCGGCTGCGGCAGGTGATCGCCAACGTCGTCGGCAACGCGCTGGTGCACACGCCGCCGGGCACGCCGGTCGAGATCCGCACCTTCGAGGACGGCGGCGCGGCGGTGGTCGAGATCACCGACCACGGCCCCGGCATGTCCCCGGAGGTGGCCGCCCGGGCCTTCGAGCGCTTCTACCGTGCCGATCCCGCCCGGTCCCGTCACCGCGGCGGCAGCGGGCTCGGCCTTGCGATCGTCAACGCGACGGTCGAGGCCCACGGCGGGACCACGCAACTCGACACCGCGCCCGGCCGGGGCACCACCGTGCGCCTCCGGCTCCCGGCCGTCCGCCCCGGCGGGTCGCCGGGCGGGAAGGGGGCGTGAGGGACGCCGTCTCAGTCGGCGAGCACGCCGGGGTTGAGCAGGCCGCGCGGCTCCTCGAGTTCGATGCCCTCCCGCTAGGACGGTTGGCCGATCGCCCGGTAGGTGGCGACGATGGCCCCGCGCGCGGTCGGCTTGGCGACCAGCAGCTCGAGGGTCGTGTTGGTGCCGTCGTCGGCGAAGAGCCGGCGCCCGCGGCCCAACACGATCGGGTGGATGATCAGCATCAGTTCATCCACCAGGTGATGCGCCATCAAGGTGTGGATCAGCTGGCCGCTCCCGAGGATCTGGAGCTCGCGGCCGGGGCGTGCCTGGAGCGCCCGGACCTCGCTGACCACGTCGGCTGCGAGCAGCGTCGAGTTCGGCCACGGCAGCGGTTCGGTCAGTGTGGCGGAGGCCACGTACTTCTGCGCCTTGTTCAAGGCGTCCTTGAAGGGGCCGCCCTGGGCGTTCCACGACGCGAGGAGGTCCTCGTAGGTGCGGCGCCCCAGCAGAAGGCCATCGCTGTCGGCCATCCGTGCGCCCATCGACTGGCCGACCTCCGGGTCAGGTGCCGACGCCCAGCCGCCGTGCTCGAACCCGTCTCGGGTGTCCTCGTCGGCTCGCCCGGGCGCTTGCATCACGCCGTCGAGGCTCACGTGGTTGATCACGACGATCCGCATCTCGCTCTGCCTTCCTTCTAGACTAGACCGTACAGTACTATGCAAGTACGGTACTGTCTAGTTCTCTTGCGTACGAGGAGATGAGATGCCCGGCTCCGGCGACCTGGAAGCACCCCTGCAGGACACGCGCGCCGCGCGCAAGCGGGGGGCGATCCTCGACGCCGCCGGGCAGGTGTTCCTGGCCAAGGGCTACGTGGGCACGAGCATGGATGAGATCGCGGCCCTGGCGGGGGTCTCGAAG
>DASSGC010000247.1:0-4875 GCA_035693765.1 Acidimicrobiales bacterium | reverse complement strand
GATGAGGTCCGGGGAGAAAACGCTGATCAGCAGGACGGCCACCCAGATCCCGGCGATGCCGGCCACGGTCCATGCCATCCACGAACCCTCGGCCATCACCGAGCGCTGTTCTGGCCCTGATGGCTGCGCGTCGCTCACCAGACCCCTCTCCGGGCCCACCACCCTCGGCACCATGGTGATCGCGCGCATGGCCATGGTCAATCAGCTCAGCTCACCACCCTGCTCATATCGGGATGCCGGCGGATCTCCAGGACACTAGGAGTCGGACATCAGCACGCCGACGGTCATGAGCTGGGCGCCGGCCATGTCCAGCACGGTGTCGATGTTCTCCGCGACGAGCTCGGGCGTGAGGTCGTCGCTCGTGAAGCCCGCCGTCTCCATCAACGCGAGACGCAGGACCTGCCCGCCCCCGGCGACCAGCACCTCGCCGCTGAGCCGGCACGACTCGTGCGCGAGGTAGACCGCTGCCGGGGACACCCGGTCGGCGGCGAACTGCGGCATCGACCCGAACGCGTCCTCGGGGGCGTCGTACACGTGGGCCAGGATGTCCGGCGTCGCCATGCGCGTGTTGGCCCGCGGCGCGACGGCGTTGACGCCGATGCCGTGCCGGGCGCCGTCGAGCGCGGTGGTCTTGGTGAACCCGAGCACCGCGCCCTTGGCCGAGCCGTAGCTCGAGTTCTTCGGCACGGTGCCGATCGCGCCCTCCGACATGGTGTTGACGATCCGCCCGTAGCCCGCGGCCTGCATGTGGGGCCACGCCGCCTTCGTGACGTACACGGTGCCGAGGTAGTGGACCTCGATCATCCGCCGGTAGTCCGCCGGCGTCAGGTCTTCCAGCCAGTCGAGCGGGGCGGCGATGCCGGCGTTGTTCACGACGACGTCGACGCGGCCGAAGCTGTCGATGGCGGCCTCGACGATCGAGGCCGCGCCGGCCTCGTCGGCCACCGACGCGTGGCAGGCCACCGCCTCGCCCCCGGCCGCCTCGATCTCCTTCACCACCAGCTCCGCGGGCTCGGACGACGAGCCGGTCCCGTCGAGGGCGCCGCCGAGGTCGGCGACGACCACCCGGGCGCCGCGCTCGGCGAGGAGCAGGGCGTGGCTGCGCCCCACGCCCCGCCCGGCGCCGGTCACGATCGCGGTGCGGCCGTCGAATCGCAGGTCGGTCATGATCTGACTCGCTTTCACCAGGTGAGCGGCAGCGCGGCGGCGCTGCGCAGGAACGTCAGCCGAGACCACTCCACCTCGTCGGGCGGCACGGCCAGGTCGAGCGTCGGGAACCGCTCGAGCAGGGCGCGCACGGTCGTCTCCACCTCGAGGGTCGCGAGGCGGGCGCCCATGCAGCGGTGCGGCCCCCAGGCCAGCGACAGGTGGGGTTCCGGCTCGGTCCGGTGGACGTCGAGCTCCCAGCCGTGGGGGAAGACCGACTCATCGCGGTTGGCCACATGGTGCTCGGGCAGGACCGGGTCACCGGCCGGAACGACGACGCCGTCGCTGAGCTCCACGTCCTCGCTGGCCCACCGGATCATCGCCTGGCCGTGGCGGAAGCTCGGGATCCAACGCCACAGCTCTTCGAGCGCGTTCGGCAGCAGGTCGGGGTCGTCGAGCAGCTCCTGCCAGAGGTGGCGGTGGGCCATGAGCGTCCACACCGTCGATCCCAGCTGGGTCGCGGTCGTCTCGAAGCCGCCGAGGAGCAGCGTCATCGACAGGCTGACGAGCTCGTCCTCGCTCAACCGGTCGCCCTCGTCGCGGGCCTGCACCAACGTGCAGAGCAGGTCGTCGGTCGTCGTCTCGCGCCGCTCGGCGATGAGCCCACGGACGCGGGCGCGCATGCTCTCGTACGCCTCCATCCGCTGCTCGAGCGTGCTGTCGACGCCGGTCATCTGGTCGATCCACGCCTTGAACGCCGGGAGCGAGTCCTCCGGCGCCCCGACGATGCCGCTGATGACCTGGAGCGGCAGCTTCCAGGCGAACAGCGCCATGAAGTCGGCGCCGTCCCCCTGCGCCGCGATGTCGTCGAGCAGCCCGGCGGCGAGTCCCTCGATCCAGCCGGCCATCGCACGGATCCGTGGTGGAGCGAACGCCCCCGACGCGAGCCGGCGGACCCGCGTGTGGTTCGGCGGGTCCATGTTGTCGAGCCGGCTCGGGTCGCTCCCGTGGCTGATCCCGTGCATGCGGGGCGTGTCGCGCCCGTAGCCCACCACCTTGCCGAACCGCCGGTCGCCGTAGACCATCTTGACGTCCTCGTATCGTGTGGCGATCCAGATCGGCTCGCCGAACGGGAGGCGGGCCTTGAACGGCGCCTTCAGCTGCAGCTCCCGGTAGACGTCGTCCATCGACAGATCGTCGTGGAGGGCGGGTGGGTACCCGGGCAGCTCACTCGGTTCGGTCGTCACGTCAGCCCTCCTCCGGCGTCATCGTGAGATGGCGGTCGTGCCGCCGTCGACGGGGAGCATCACGCCGGTGACGAAGCGCCCGTCGGGGCCGGCGAGGAAGAGCGAGGCCCGGGCGATGTCCCACGCGTCGCCCTCGATGCCGAGCGCCGTCTTGTAGCCGAGATCGATCGTGGCCGGGTCGCGACCGGCCTGGCGGATCGCCTCGGCGCGCATGGGCGTGTCGATGATGCCGGGGGCGACGCAGTTCACGCGCACCCCGTCCTTGCCGAAGGCGTCGGCCACGTCGACCATCAGCCCGAGCAGGCCGGCCTTCGACGCGGCGTACGCCGTTTGGCCCTTGCCGCCCTGCCCCCGCAGCGCGGCGATGGAGATGACGTTCACGATCGAGCCGCCGCCGCGCTCGATGAGCACCGGCAGGACGGCCTTCGTCAGCATGAACGGGGCCGTGAGGTTCACCGCGATGATCTGCTCGTACAGCTCGGGCGAGGTGTCGAGGATGGTGGTCGACGACGGGATCGCCGCGTTGTTGATCAACACGTCGACACCACCGTAGGCGGCGACGGCGGCGTCGATGACCCGCTGGCCGGAGGACATCTCGGCCAGATCGGCCGCGACGATCGTCGCCTCGCCGCCCTCGGCCTCGATCAGCGCCAGCGTCTCGGCCGCCCGCTCCTCGACCTTGTCGACGAGCACGACCTTGGCCCCCTCGCGGGCGAAGAGCACCGAGATGGCCTTGCCGGTCCCGAAGCCGGGGCCGCTCGACCCCGCGCCGGTGACCACGGCGACCTTGCCTTCGAGCTTGCGCTCCATCTCTCGCTCGGTCGTCATGCCCGTCAGCTCGACTTCTTCTGGCCGACCAGGTTGCTGAGCCCGGCGTAGGCCTCGACGATGAACGCGAAGTTCGGGTCGTCGGGCATCTCGTCGGCCCGCAGGGACGTCGCCACCTCGTCGATCGACGGGCCGACGCGGTCGGCCACCGCCTGGAGGAGGCCGAGGTCTGCGCCGTAGAGGTCGGCGGCCGTGCCCGACAGGATCTGGCGGATGTCGGCGGGGTCGTGGCCCGCCAACGTGCCGCGCAGGGCCTTGAGCGTGTAGGGCGCCGTCCCCTCGTGGTGGGGGAAGTCGGCACCCCACATCATGCGGTCGAGACCGATCTCGTGGCGCCGCTCCATCGACGACGGCGTCACCGTCACCCCCAGGTAGACCTGGTCGCGGCAGTACTCGCTCGGCAGCCTCGAGAGCTTCGCCGTGGCCTTCCCGGCGAACATCTCGATGACCGTGCCGGGCATCTTCGAGCCCGTCACGAAGCCGTCGAGGCCGGTCACCGTGTCGGCGAGCCAGGTCCCCGTGCCCAGCTCGGTGAACACGAACTTGAGGTTCGGGTGGCGCTCGAACACGCCGGAGAGCACGAGCTGGGGGATCGTGCGCTGGCCGAAGTACAGCGTCTCGTACACGCCGACGGCGTGCGCGGCGTCGACGGCGGCGGGCTCGACGTCGGAGCCGACCACCGCGCCGTGCCGGCCGATCGGCATGTCGAGCTCCTCGCACACCGACCAGATCGGGTCGAGGCTCGCGTAGTACAGGTTGTGCAGCTTCAGGTGGTGGTCGGAGGGGAGCAGGACCTGCGCCATCCCCGCCTCCTTCGCCCAGCGGATCTCCTCGACCGCGTCGTCGACGTCGTCGATGAACAGCTGGGCGACGCCGAGGCGCCGCCCCGGAGCCTCGTCGCAGAAGTCCTTCAACCACCGGTTGTGCGCCCGGACGCCGGCGAACCGGCGCTCGTACTCCTCGCGGGTCCGCGGGCCGGGCGCGGCCAGCAGGCCGTTGGGGAAGAACGGCGGGACCGTGTTCGGGAAGATCACCTCGGCGACGATGCCCTCGGTCTCGAGCGCCTCCAGCCGCTTGCTGCTGTCCCAGTTGAGCGGGGACATGAACGAGGACACACCGGCCTTCCACTCCGACCCGCTGTCGATGTCGGCCCACGAGTCGACGTACGTGCCCGCCCAGGCGTCGAACTCCTCGTGCCACCGCGCCTCGAGGTACGGCTTGTAGTCCGGAAGGTCGGCGCCTGCGTGACAGTCGGACGAGATGACGACGTACCGGTCCGGACCGGAGCTGTCCTCCTGCATTCGATCCCCCCTCGGGTCGGGCGACCCGCCTCCAGTGGTCGTGACTGCGGTCACCGTACTCCGACCACGACGATTCTGTCAGTAGGGTGCCACAAACGCGACGAAAGGACCCGACGCCGGGCATGAACATCGACCAGCTCCTCACGTCGACGCGGTCGGCCCGCCGGACCCTCGACCTCGACGCACCCGTCGACCTCGACGGGGTCGCCGACTGCCTCCGCATCGCGCTGCACGCCGCCAACGGCACGAACCTGCAATCCTGGCGCTGGATCGTCGTCGCGGACGCGAAGCTGCGCGCGCGCGTCGCCGATCTCTACCGCGACGCGTACCTGTCGAGGACGGGCGGGAAGCTC
>DASSGC010000246.1:0-8691 GCA_035693765.1 Acidimicrobiales bacterium | reverse complement strand
GTCGGCGGCGGCGGCCCGCCCGCCGTGCCCCCGGGTGGCCTGGGCGATCTGGGCGCCGACACCCGCGTCGTCGCCGCCGACAGCGGGCTGGAGGGCGCCCGCCGCCTCGGGTTGGACGTCGACGTGGTCGTCGGCGACATGGACTCGGTCGACCCTGACGTCCTCGGCGCGGCCGTGGCGGCCGGGGTGCCCGTCGAGCGGCACCCCGAGGCCAAGGACGCCACCGACCTCGACCTCGCGCTCGACGTCGCCCTGGCCCGGCGGCCCCGGCCGGGCCGGCTGGTGGTGGTGACCGGGCCGGGCGACCGGTTCGACCACGCGCTCGCCGTCGCCCTCGCCCTGGCGTCGCCCCGCTACCGGGACGTCGCGGTCGAGGCGTGGATCGGTCCGGCCCACCTGTGGGTGGTCCGCACCACGGCGACGCTGCGCGGGGAGCCCGGGGCGCTGGTCAGCCTGCTGCCGGCGCTCGGACCGGTGTCCGGCGTGACGACCACCGGGCTCCTGTACCCGCTGACCGGTGAGGACCTGGCGGCCGGCACGACCCGGGGCGTCAGCAACGAGATGGCGGGCGTCGAGGCGACGGTGTCCGTCGGGTCGGGGGTGCTGCTGGCGGTGATGCCGGGGCAGCAGGGCACCCACTGGCGCCGCACCGCGCCCTGAGGGCGCCAGGACGCACCGCGCCCTGAGGGCGCCCGGATGCGCCGCGCCCTGGGGGGCGCCCGGATGCGCCGCGCCCTGGGGGGCGCCCGGATGCGCCGCGCCCTGGGGGCGCCCACCGGGCGACGGCTGGGCCGCCGCGGCGCCGAGGTGCCACGATCCCGGCGTGGACGTGACGGCCGACCTGGTGGCCCCCTGCTCGCCCGACGACCTCTTCGCCTGGGTCGACGATCTGGCCCGCTACCCCCGGTGGCTCGACATCGTGCCCCGCGCCGAGGCCGTCGAGGCGCACGGCGGCGACCCGGGGCCGGCGTGGTCGGTCGACCTGCGGGGGCGCCTGGGCCCGTTCGCCCGGTCGAAGCGGCTCCGCATGGTGCGCACCGTCCACGACCGGCCGGACCAGGTGCGCTTCGAGCGCCTGGAGCACGACGGCCGCCGGCACGCCGTCTGGGTGCTCGCGGCCGCCGTGGCGCCGGTGCCGGAGGGCAGCCGGCTGTCGATGCACCTGCACTACGGCGGCAGCCTGGTCGGCCCGGTGGTCGAGCGGCTGCTCGCCGACGAGATCCGGCGGTCGAAGCCCCGGTTGCTGGCCCTGATCGGCGGCGACGCCGCCGGCACGGGGACCTGACGCACGGCCCGCGCCGCGGGCGGGGCTGTCGGCCCGCGCCGCGGGCGGGGCTGTCAGCCGGCGCCGCGGGCGGCGAAGCGCCCGTCGCGCCGGTCGAGGTGGAGGGCGAGGCCGAACGCCGCGGCCAGCGTCGGTGCGGTGATCACCTCGTCGAGCGGACCCGCGGCGACGACCTGCCCGCCCCGCAGCGCCAGGGCGTGGGTGAAGCCCGGGGGGATCTCCTCGACGTGGTGGGTCACGAGGACGGTGGGCGGGGTGGCGGGGTCGTCCGCCAGCGCGGCGAGGCGTCCGACGAGGTCCTCGCGGGCGGCGAGGTCGAGTCCGGCGGTCGGCTCGTCGAGGAGCACGAGACCGGGTTCGCCCCACAGCGAGCGGGCCAGCAGCACCCGCTGGCGCTCACCCGACGACAGCGTCCCGAACCGGCGGTCGGCCAGGGGCGCGGCCCCCATGCGGGCGAGCAGGGCCAGGGCATGGTCGCGGTCCTCGGCGCCGTAGGTGTGCCACCAGGTCTCGAGCGCGGCCTCCCGTGCCGACATGACGATGTCGGCCGCGGTCACGTCGGGCCGGAGCAGGTCGGCGAAGGCGGGGCTGACCAGGCCGATGCGGGTGCGGAGGCGGCGGACGTCGGTGCGCCCGAGCCGCCGGCCGAGCACCTCGACGGTGCCGGCCGTGGGGTGGAGGTAGAGCGAGGCCACCCGCAGGAGCGTGGTCTTGCCCGATCCGTTGGGCCCGACCACCACCCAGCGTTCGCCGGGTCGCACGGTCCAGTCGACGTGGTCGAGGAGGGCGGTGCCGTCGCGCACGACGGCCACGCCGGTGAGTGCCAGTGCGGCCCCCGGGGGCCCGGTGGTGGCCGGTGCCGGGGTCGGCGCGGGTGCGGAGCCGGGCGTCGTCGGGGCGCTCACGGCGCCCAAGCTACGGGGCGGCCCGTGTAGTGCCGGTACCCCGCATCGTCGTCCCGCAGGTCAGCAACCTTGCGAAGTTGTGACATGTGACATGGAACCGCAATCTCCGCCCGAGAGTCGCTACGGTGTCCGCCGCATGCACCGCCGCCTGCCGCCGCCGAACACGTCCGCCGAGATCCGGGTCGGCGTGTCGGGGTCAGGATCCGGTGACCGTCCGAAGCGGGCCGGGCACGCGGCGAGTGCGATCAAGGCCCCTGGGGAACGCCGCATACCGGCCCACTGACCCGCACTGTCGGGTCACGCGCGGTAGGGATGATCGGCGGTGGTTTGGACTGCCGCCGGTCACCCGCCGCTACGGTGTCGCCGTGCGCATCGGCATCCTCGGGGGAACAGGCCCGGCCGGCAAGGCTCTCGCCGCCCGGCTGGCATCGGTGGGGTACGACGTCGTCGTGGGGTCCCGGTCGAAGTACCGGGCCATGGAGGTCGTCGACAACCTGCTCGAGCAGTGGCCGGACCGGCGGCTGACCATCGGGGCCGGCGACAACAGGGCCGCCGCCGACACCGATGTCGTCGTGATCGCCACGCCGTGGGACGGCGCCACGCAGACCGCGGTGCTGGTCGAGGACCACCTCCGGGGCAAGGTCGTGGTGTCGATGGCCAACGCGCTGACCAAGATCGGCAAGGAGTTCCAGCCCCTGGTCCCGCCGCGCGGCTCGGTCGCCGCCAGCGTCCAGGCCGCCGTGCCCCATTGCATGGTCGCCGCCGCGTTCCACCACGTGCCCGCCAAGGAGCTGGGCGACCTCCGGCACCCGATCGAGAGCGACGTGCTGATCTGCTCCGACCACGAGCAGGCGGTCGAGGTGACCAGCGAGATCGTCGCCAAGATCCCCAACATGCGGCCGCTCAACGCCGGCGAGCTGGCGATGGCGACGCCGATCGAGTCGTTCACGGCGGTGCTGCTCCAGCTCAACATGCACTACAAGACGCGGGTCGCCGTGCGGCTCACCGGCATCCCCGAGGCGGCGGCGCCGACGGGCGGCCGCGCCCCGGCCGAGAGCACCCCCGGCCGGACGTCGGCCGAGAACACCGCCGACGGGACGTCGGCCGAGAGCACCGCCGACGGCGAGGTGGCCAAGCCAACGCCCACCGGGCCCAGGTCGGGTGGCGGCAAGGGCAACGGCACCGGCCGGCGCCCGGCGGCGGTCGAGCCGTCGGCGTGACGGCGGTCGGCGTGACGGCGGGCGGCGGCCCCGGTCCGGAGCCCATGCAGCTCCACGACACCGCCCGGGGTGCGATCGTGCCCTTCACCCCGGGGCCGATCGTCACGATGTACACGTGCGGCATCACGCCGTACGACGCCACCCACATCGGACATGCCGCGGTCTACCTCACCTACGACATCCTCCAGCGGCGGCTGCGCGACCGGGGACACGAGACCCGCTGCGTCCGCAACGTGACCGACGTCGACGACGACCTGCTCCGCAAGGCCCGCGAGCTCGGGGTCCACTACCTCGACCTGGCGGCGGCCGAGACCGCCCGGTTCGACGACGACATGCGCGCCCTCGACACGCTGCCCGCCTGGAGCGAGCCGCGGGCGACGTCCGCCATCGCCGACATCCGGGGCTTCATCGGCATGGTCCTCGACCAGGGCTACGCCTACCAGGCGGGCGGGGGCGTGTACTTCGACGTGTCGAGGTTCGACCGCTTCGGCCAGGTCAGCCACCTCGACCGGCCCGAGATGCTCCGCCTGGCCGCCGAGCGGGGCGGCAACGTCGACGATCCGCACAAGCGCGACCCCCTCGACTTCGTGCTGTGGCAGCCCTCGGCACCCGACGAGCCGTCGTGGGAGTCGCTGTGGGGCCCCGGCCGCCCGGGCTGGCACATCGAGTGCTCCGCCCTCGCGATGCGCGAGCTGGGCACCACCATCGACCTGCACGGCGGGGGCAGCGACCTCGTCTTCCCGCACCACGAGTGCGAGGCCGCCCAATCCGAGGCCGCCACCGGCGAGCCCTTCGTCCGCCACTGGATGCACCAGGCGATGGTGCGGATGGACGGCGAGAAGATGTCGAAGTCGCTCGGCAACCTCGTGTTCGTGTCCGAGCTGCGCAAAGCCTGGGACCCGCGGGCCATCCGCCTGGCGGTGATCGCCCATCACTATCGCAGCCCCTGGGACTGGACCGACGCGGTGATGCCGGCCGCCGCCGACCGGCTGGCCCGGTGGCAGTCCGCGGCCGGCGAGGGCGCGGGGAGCGGCGCGTCCGGGGTGGACGCGCTGGAGGCGACCCGCGCCGCGCTCGACGACGACCTCGACTCGCCCGCCGCCATCGCCGCCATCGACGAGGCGGCCAAGCTCGGCCTCGACGTGACGCCGGCCGCGGCGCTGCTGGGCGTCGACCTGACCCCCCGCGCCTGACCCCGCCGGTCCGGGCTCCGCACGCCGGCGGAAGCGCCGGCCAACCGGGGCGCGGGGAGAGGGCGTAGGCTCCGGCCATGTCCGGCACGCCAGGCGACGATCGGGAGTACGGCAAGCTCTACCCGGTCGCCCGGGCGATCCTCGTGCCGCTGTTCCGGGCCGCCTGGCGGGTCTACCTCAAGGGCGTCGAGCGCCTGCCCGCCGAGGGCCCGGCCATCATCTGCCCCAACCACACGTCGGTCCTGGACTCGTTCCTGCTGCCGTCGGTGCTGCCCCGGCGCATCACCTTCGTCGGCAAGGCCGAGTACATGGACGACTGGAAGACCCGGCACCTGTTCCCGGCGATGGGCATGATCCCCATCGACCGGTCGGGCGGCGACGCCAGCGCCCGGGCGCTCGACACCGCCGCCAGGGTGCTCGGCCGGGGCGAGCTGTTCGGCATCTACCCCGAGGGCACACGCAGCCGCGACGGCCGCCTGCACAAGGGACACACCGGGCCGGCCCGGCTGGCGCTGCGCACCGGTGCCCCGCTCGTGCCCGTGGGCATCGTGGGCACCGTCGCCATCCAGCCGCCCGAGGCCAAGCTGCCCCGCCTGTTCCAGGCGTGCGAGATCCGCATCGGGCGGCCGATCGACCCCCGGCACCACGGCGGCCGGGCCGACGACCGGCTGGTGCTGCGCCAGCTCACCGACGAGCTGATGTTCGAGGTGCGCGAGCTGTCCGGCCAGGAGTACGTCGACGAGTACGCCACCAAGCGCCCCGAGGCGCTGCCGTCGCAGCCGGCGGCGATCGTGCCCGACGGCCAGGGCGACGGCCGCCAGGAACCGGCCGGAACCGGTGCGGGGACCGTGAGCGCGGCTCGGTAACCTCGGCACCCATGGCCGAGATAGCGATCACCCTGCCCGACGGATCCCAGCGCGCCCTCCCGTCCGGCACCACCGCGCTCGGCCTGGCCCGCAGCATCGGCTCCCGCCTGGCCAAGGCCGCCGTCATCGCGGAGGTCAACGGCAGCGAACGCGACCTCGGCACCGAGCTGGCCGACGGCGACACGGTGGCCATCATCACGGCCGACAGCGAGCGCGGGCTCTACACCATCCGCCACTCGACGGCCCACGTGCTGGCCCAGGCCGTGCTCGACCTGTTCCCCGATGCCACCTTCGGCATCGGCCCGCCGGTCGAGGACGGCTTCTACTACGACTTCGAGCTGCCCGGCGGGGCCACCTTCAGCGCCGACGACCTCGACCGCGTCGACGCCCGCATGCGCGAGATCATCGACGAGCGCCAGGCGTTCGTGCGCGACGAGATCGCGGCCGACGAGGCCCGCAAGCTCTTCGCCAACCACCGGTTCAAGCTGGAGATCATCGACAACGCGTCGACCGACCCCATGTCGGGCACGGGCGACCGGGGCGAGGTCCGCACCTACGAGAACCCTCCGGCCAAGCCCAAGGAGCACCCGCCGTTCCCGGGGCGCCCGGGCTTCATCGACCTGTGCCGCGGCCCCCACGTCGAGGACACGGGCCGCCACCTGGGCCACTTCAAGCTCATGCGGGTGGCCGGCGCCTACTGGCGGGGCGACGAGCACAAGCCGCAGCTCCAGCGCATCTACGGCACGGCGTGGGACTCCCGCAAGGCGCTGGACGCCCACCTGCACCACCTGGAGGAGGCGGCCCGGCGCGACCACCGCAAGCTGGGCGCCGAGCTCGACCTGTTCCACTTCCCGCCGGAGGTGGGCAGCGGGCTGCCGCTCTACCACCCCAAGGGCGGCCTGATCCGCAAGCTCATGGAGGACTACAGCCGGGCCGAGCACGAGAAGGCCGGCTACGAGTTCGTCTACACGCCGCACCTGGCCAAGGCCGAGCTGTTCGAGATCAGCGGGCACCTGGACTGGTACGCCGAGTCGATGTACCCGGCCATGGAGCTGGACGAGGGCGTCAAGTACTACCCGAAGCCCATGAACTGCCCCATGCACACGCTCATCTACCGGGCGCGCCAGCGGTCGTACCGGGAGCTGCCCCTGCGGCTGTTCGAGTTCGGCACCGTCTACCGCTACGAGATGTCCGGCGTGGTCCACGGCCTGCTGCGGGCCCGGGGGTTCACCCAGGACGACTCGCACATCTTCTGCACCGACGAGCAGCTCGAAGGCGAGCTGGCCGACCTGCTCGAGTTCGTTCTGCGGCTGCTGCGCGACTACGGCTTCGACACCTTCGAGGCCGAGCTGGCCACCCGGCCCGACAAGTTCGTGGGCGACCCCGCAGACTGGGACGAGGCCGAGGCCGCGCTCAAGCACGCGGTCGAGAAGGCGGGCGTCCCCTACGTGGTGGCCGAGGGCGAGGGCGCCTTCTACGCACCCAAGATCGACGTCCACGTGCGCGACGCCATCGGGCGGCGCTGGCAGCTCTCCACGCTCCAGGTCGACTTCCAGTTCCCGCCCCGGTTCGATCTCGAGTACGTGGGTGCCGACAACCAGCGCCACCGCCCCCGCATGATCCACCGGGCGCTGTTCGGGTCGTTCGACAGGTTCTTCGGCGTGCTGCTGGAGCACACGGCGGGCAACCTGCCGGCCTGGCTGGCGCCGGTGCAGGTGCAGGTGCTGCCCGTGCGGTCCGACCACGAGGGCTACGCGTCGGGCCTGGTCGGCCGGCTGCAGGCCGAGGGCTTCCGGGCCGAGGTGGACGCGGCCGACGAGCCGCTGGGCGCCCGCATCCGCAAGGCGAAGCTCGACAAGGTGCCCCACGTGCTGGTGGTCGGCGACGACGACGTCGCCGCCGACACGGTGGGCGACAACCCGCGGGGCGGCGAGGTCGAGCGGGGCGTGCCGGTGGCCACCTTCATCGGGAGGCTGCGGGCCGAGATCGACGCCCACGCCTGATGGGCGACGACGACGCCCCGCCGGGCGGGGTGACCGGCCGCTCGGCACGGGGCATGGAGCGCCTGTGGGCCGGCTGGCGGTCGGCCTACGTCGCCGACGCGGGCAACGGCGTCCCGCCAGGCGATGGGTCGCTGTTCAGCCGCATCCTGGCGCTCGGCCTGCCCGACGAGGAGTCACACATCGTGTGGCGGGGCGAGCACGTGTTCGCCATCCTCAACGCCTACCCGTACACCAACGGCCACCTGCTGGTGATGCCCTACCGCGAGGTGGCCGATCTGGAGGGCCTGACGCCGGTCGAGGCGGCGGCGCTGTGGGGCGCGGTGCGCGACGCCGTGGTGGCGATCAAGACCGCATACCGGCCCCAGGGCGTGAACGTGGGCCTCAACCTGGGTGAGGCGGCGGGCGCGGGCGTCCCGGGTCACCTGCACGTCCACGTGCTGCCCCGGTGGAACGCGGACGGCAACTTCATGACCGCGGTGGCCGAGGTCCGGGTGCTGCCCGAGGCCCTGTCCGACTCCTGGGCCAAGCTCCGGGCCGCCTGGCCGTCCTGACCCCGGGCGGCCTCTTGCCGGTTGCCGGGCCGCCGGTTTCCGCGGGGGGAGCCGGGTGGCTACCGTCGGTAGCCGCCATGACGGACGACCAGCCCGACACCCCGACCGCCGGCGACCGGCGGACGCTCGACGCATCGGCCGGCGCGCCGGATGCGCCGGCGGACGCCGACGTCGTCGACGCCCTGCCCGACGACCTGAACGCCGCGGGCTACGTGGGGCCGTACCTGTTCCCCAACAACAACCGCCGCCGGGTGCCCGGCTACCTGTACCTGGCGCTGGCCGCGGCGTGCGTGGGCCTGTGGGCGCTGGCCGGCGACTCGCCCTACGTCAACGGCGGGTTCCTGCTCGCCGCCGTCCTGCTGGCCGCGTTCGGCGCCTACTCGATCGTCGCCGGCTGGAACCTCGACGTGGACGAGCAGGATGCGCTGGTGGCGGCGTCGCGGGTGATGGGCTTCCCGGTGGGGCACGCATCGGCCCAGATGGGGTGGCGGGGCCTGCTCAGCCGGCCGACGTGGCGCATCCTCGCCTACTCGGACGAGGACCCGCCGGCGAAGCGGGCGCTGGTCCTGGTCGACGGGGTCGACGGGGAGATCGTGCAGCACTTCGTGGAGGACAACCCGGAGGACTGGTCGGACCTAGCACGGGGCGATTCCGCAGGTCACTGACCA
>DASSGC010000245.1:0-4657 GCA_035693765.1 Acidimicrobiales bacterium | reverse complement strand
GCTAAAAGCCCCAGCGGATAGGTCACGCCGGCGCGTGTCACCGTGCTGCGTTGCCGGTCGGCCGAGCTGTCGAGCTGGTGCATCCATGCCAAATCCCCACGCGTAGGCCGTGGCGAGCGCCCTATCCGCTCGGCCTCTAAGCCTCCCGCTCCGGCTCGGCCCCGTCCGCCGCGTCGTCGACGTCGCTCGCTGCGTCGACGACCCCCGCGACCGTCTCGTCCGGCTTCTCGTCGACCGCCGCGCCGGCGGCCTCGCCCTCACCGCCCTCACCGCCCTCGCCGCCCTCACCGCCCTCGCCGGCGGCGGGCTCGCCCTCCTCCGAGCCGGCCGGTTCCGACACGCCGGCCTCCCAGTCCTCGGCCGACAGCGCGGGACCGCCCTCGGCGGGCTGCCACACCTGCTCACCCGTCGCGGCATCGACGACCCACTCGCCCTCGGCCCAGTCCTGCTGGCTGAACTGCTCCTCCTCGGCGAGCTGCGATTCGCTCTTGATGTCGACCCGCCAGCCGGTCAGCCGGGCCGACAGGCGGGCGTTCTGGCCCTCCTTGCCGATGGCGAGCGACAGCTGGTAGTCGGGCACGATCACCTCGGCGACACCCGTCTCCTCGTTGATGCGGACCTCTTTGACCTTGGCCGGGGACAGCGCCTTGGCCACGAACTCGTAGGAGTCGTCGCTGAAGGGCACGATGTCGATCTTCTCGCCCCGCAGCTCGTTGACGACCTGGCGGACGCGGGCGCCTCGGGCCCCGACGCAGGCCCCGACGGGGTCGACGTTGCTGTCGTTGGACCAGACGGCGATCTTGGTGCGGTGCCCGGGCTCGCGGGCGCACGCCTTGATCTCGACGATGCCGTCGGCGATCTCGGGCACCTCGAGCTTGAACAGCTCGAGGACGAGGCCGGGGTGCGTGCGGGACACCACGATCTGCGGGCCCTTCGACGTGCGCCGCACCTCGACGATGTAGGCCTTGAGCCGGGTGTTGGCCTCGGGTCGCTCGTGCGGCACCTGCTCGGCCTGGGGCAGCAGTGCCTCGACCGGTCCCAGGCTCAGCAGGGTGTAGCGGCTGTCGCCCTGCTGCACGGTCCCGGTGACGATGTCGCCCTCGCGGCCCGCGTACTCCTCGTAGCGCAGCTCGCGCTCCGCCTCGCGGATGCGCTGGGTCATCACCTGGCGGGCCGTCTGCGCGGCGATGCGGCCGAAGTCCTTGGGGGTCACGTCGAGCTCGGGGCCGAAGGGCTCGCCGTCCTCGTCGATCTCCTGGGCGTAGACGCGGATGTCGAAGTTCGTGGGGTCGATCGTCACCCAGGCGTACTCGTGCGCGCCCGGCATGCGCTTGTACGCCGATTCGAGCGCGTCGGCCAGAGCGGCCATCAGGGTGTCGACCGAGATGCCCTTGTCCGCGGCCAGCGCCTGCAGCGCCTCCATCATCTCGCTCATGACCTGTGTTCCCTCTTCTCGTTGCTCGTCGCCTGCCTGCCCGCCCCTGCCCGTCGTGCCTTGCCCGGCTTCTCACCCGGGCCCCATGCGAAGACCGTGCGCGCCCGCTCGATGTCGGCGTAGGGCAGGCGGCGCTCGACCGGGGCACCCGCGTCGTCGGTGCCCGTGCGGACCGTGATGCCGTCGTCGTCGGCCGCCGACAGCACGCCCGCGACCCGCCGGTCTTCACCGGCGGACCCGGCGACCGTGCGGATCCGGACCGTCTCGCCCACCGCCCGCGCGAAGTGCCACGGGGTGCGCAGCGCCCGTTCCAACCCGGGCGTCGTGACCTCGAGGGTGTAGTGGCCGGGGATCGGGTCGGACTCGTCGAGCGCCCGGGACACGGCGCGGGTGGCGTCGCTCAGCACGCCGAGGTCGAGGCCGCCGGGCCGGTCGACCACCACGCGGAGCACCGGACCGGCCAGCTCGACGTCGTAGAGGTCGAGGTCACGGTCGGCGAGGAGGGGTTGGACGAGGTCACGCACGCGCTCGGCGACGGTCACTGGTCAACACCTCCCTTGTCATACGAAAGGCGTGGGCTAGATGGCCCACGCCTTCGCTCGACGACGAATTCGAACGGAACGGACGCTGAAGTATAGCTGGACTGATCTGCTCACTCACCGTCAGCACTCGGGCACGTCAATAGGCGCGCGCCACCACGGCGACCAGGTCGGGATCGTCGTCGTCCACGGGGAGTGACCCATCCCGCCCCATCAGGCAGCGGACCGTGATGCCCTGCCCGGCCAGGCGGGCCTCACCCTCGCCCTGCAGCAGCCCCCACGGCAGCCGGGCGAAGCCGACCTGCGCCGCCTCGACCGCCTCGTCGAGGCCGGCGACGTCGCGCGTGGCGGCCTCCCGCCGGGCCGTCGCCGCCGCCAGCATGTCGGCCTGGACGCGCTCCAGCAGGCCGGCGGCCTCGGTGACCGCCGCACCCACCGGGACCGGCCGCTTCTCGCCGGTGTCGCGCCGGACGAGGGTGATGTTGCCGCCGGCCAGGTCGCGCGGGCCGACCTCGAGACGGACGGGCACGCCCTTCAGCTCCCAGTCGGTGGCGCGGCGGCCGAAGCTGGTCGCCACCTGATCGTCGAGCCGCACCCGCACACCGGCGTCGCCCAGCTCGCGGGCCAGCGCGGCGGCGTGCTCGCCTGCGTCTCTGTCGTCCTTGACCAGCAGGACCACGGCCTGGACCGCCGCCAGCCGGGGGGGAACCACCAGGCCGTCGTCGTCGCCGTGCGTCATGATCAGGCCGCCGATCATGCGGGTGGTCGAGCCCCACGAGGTGGTCCAGCAGTGCTGGGTGGCGCCCTCGGCGTCGAGGTAGGTGATGTCGAACACCTTGGCGAAGTTCTGGCCCAGCTCGTGGCTGGTCCCCATCTGCAGCGCCTTGCCGTCGCGCATCATCCCCTCGAGCGTCATCGTGTTGATGGCGCCGGCGAACCGCTCGGCGGCCGTCTTGCGCCCCACCAGGACGGGGAGCGCCAGGACGTTGACCATGAAGTCCTCGTAGACGTCGCGCAGGATCCGGGTGGCGTAGGCAGCGGCGTCGGCGCGGGTGGCGTGCGCGGTGTGACCCTCCTGCCACAGGAACTCGGTCGTGCGCAGGAACAGCCGGGGGCGCAGCTCCCACCGGACCACGTTGTTCCAGGCGTTGAGCAGCAGCGGCAGGTCGCGGTAGCTCTGGATCCAGCGCCCCATGTACTCCCCGATGACCGTCTCGCTGGTGGGGCGCACCACGATCGGCTCGTCGAGCGCCTTGCCGCCCGCGTGCGTGACCACGGCCAGCTCGGGGCTGAACCCCTCGACGTGGTCGGCCTCGCGTTGCAGGTAGCTCTCGGGGATGAACAGGGGGAAGTAGGCGTTGTCCGCCCCGGCCGCCTTGATGCGGGCGTCGACCTCGGCCTGGATGCGCTCCCAGATCGCGTAGCCGTAGGGCCGGATCACCATCGTGCCCCGCACCGGGCCGTTCTCCGCGAGCTGGGCCTTGGACAGCACGTCCTGGTACCAGCGGGGGAAGTCGTCGGCCTGGGCGGTGAGGACCTTCGCCATAGGGGTCGGAGCGTACCGGCCGGGCACGCCCGGTCGAACCGGCCTGCGCCGCCGGCGCGCCCCGACCGCAGGCCGCGCCACCAGGCGCGACGCCCCGCCCACGGGACGCGGGCGGGCGGAGCCTAGGAGGCCGCGGGCCGGGTCACCGGCCGGCCGACCTGGTCGAGCGCGTCGCCGTCGAGCGCGTAGCGCAGCACGGTCTGCTCGGACGGGCAGCAGTTGGGGTCGTCGTCGGCGTAGTGCGTCCAGGTGACGGCGACCTCGCCCCGGCTGACCGTGACCGACTTGACCGAGGGCGGCAGCGGGCCGGTGATCCGCGCCGGGGGCTCGTCGACGCTGGTCACGAGCACGGGCTCGCCGTCGTCGAGCGTCCACACCTGCACCGTGTCCTGGGCGCCGTTCGCCCCGTACCGGCAGGTGGCGTGCACCACGGCCTCGTCCGCGCCGTCGCCGTCGAGATCGCCGAAGTCCACCGAGTCGTCGACCTCGAGCCGGGTCTGGCGACTGAGATCGAGGAGGCCGCTCTCGCCCGCATCGACCGAGATCCGCTTGGGCGGGCTGTAGCGCAGGCCGTCCGCGCAGGCGGAGCCCGGCTGCGCCACCTCGGCGAAGTCGACGTCGCGGATGGCATGGGGGTCGCCGGCCGGGGCGGCATCGGCCGCGTCGGTCGACTGGCGGCCGCCGCCGCCGAGCGCGACCGCGGCGGCGAGCGCGCCGAGGCTGGCGAGCGCCAGGCGCGAGTTGTGGGAACGGCTGCGGACCACGGGGGGACGGTACCGACCGCCCCTTGTCGGTTCCGTTGCGTCCGTGTTCCGAGTGCCTGGCACCGTCTTGCCCTTCCCCTGCGTGTCGACCGGGCGTCAGGCTAGCCGCGCCGCACGGACCGTCGTACCGCCGATGCGGCACTTTCGGCGGGGTTTTTCGGGCACCCGGTCAGAGCGTGCGCGGACGGGTCACGCCGGCGCGTGTCACCGTGCTGCGTTGCCGGTCGGCCGAGCTGTGGAGCTGGTGCTCCCGCTCCAAATCGCCGCGCGTAGGCCGTGACGAGCGCCCCATCCGCTCGGCCTCTCAGTCGCCGCGACCGACCAGGACGACCCAGGCGATGACGACGAAGATCCCCACGAACAGCAGCGTGCG
>DASSGC010000244.1:0-5590 GCA_035693765.1 Acidimicrobiales bacterium | reverse complement strand
ACCGGCCCTCGCCGTCCCAGGCCAGGAGCAATGCCCGCGCCCCACCGGTGAGCGAGCGGCCACGATCGGCGGCGCGGCCGATCGGTGACCGCGGCCCTGCCGCGAGAGGCGCGCCGGACGTCACCAACGGCGAACGAGTCTCCCAGTCCGGCAGCCCGGCGGCACGTGTCACCTGCCCAGAATCGCGCGCTCGTCGGTCGCCGACCACCTAACGGCGCGGTCCGGACGGACGCGCGAGAGTGAGGCGATGGCCTGGAACCGCTTCTCGCTCGCCGGCGCGGCGGGTGCCACGCTCGACGCCGACGCCGTGCGCTACGGGCCCGGACTGCCCACCGAGAGCGATCTGAAGCTGCTCGGCTCGGTCGAGGGCAAGCGCGTGCTCGATCTCGGCTGCGGGGCCGGCGCCGGGGCCGTCGCCCTCGCCAAGGCGGGCGCCCGGGTGATCGCCGTCGACGACCAGGCCGCCAACCTGGCCGAGACGCGGGAGCGGGCCGAGCGCGAGGGCGTGCGGGTCGAGGCCCGCCACGGGCCCCTGGCCGAGCTCGCCTTCGTGCGGGCCGACACGATCGACGCCGCCGTGTCGGTCTACGGCCTCGCCACCGTGGACGACGTCGACCGGGTGTTCCGGCAGGTCCACAGGGTGCTGCGCACCGACCGGCCGTTCGCGTTCTCGCTGCCCCATCCCGCCTTCGTGATGCTCGACCCCGCCGGCGGCGAGCCGGTGCTGCGCCGGCCGTGGTGGGACACCTCCCCCGCCGCGTGGTCGGTGGCCGAGGGCCGGTCGGATCCCGACCGGGTCGTGACGCTCGCCGGCCTGTTCGCCGGCCTGGGCCGGGCCGGCTTCGCCGTCGACACGCTGCTGGAGCCCCAACCCGACAGGCCGCGGCGGGCCCGGCCTGGTCGGACGCCATGCGCTGGGTGCCGCCGACACTGATCGTCCGCGCCCGCAAGCTGGGCACCTGACGCACCCTCGCGCGCGCGAACGCACCGGCAGATGCGCATCCGCATCACGTCCGCCGTTCCGCCCACCAGGCCAGCAGGCGGCGCTCCGCCTCATCGGCACCGAGGGGGCCCTCGTCGAGCCGCGCCTCCAGCAGCATGCCCAGCGCCTCGCCGACCACCCGGCCCGGGCCGACGCCGAGCAGCTCCATCACCCGGTTCCCGTCGATGTCGGGGCGCAGGGCACCCAGCTCCTCGCGCTCCCGCAGCTCGGCGATGCGGGCCTCGAGCGCGTCCATGCGGGCGGCGAGCATCTGTGCCCGGCGCTCGTTGCGGGTCGTGCAGTCGCAGCGGGTCAGCTCGTTGAGGTCGTCGAGGAGCGGCCCCGCGTCACGGGCGTAGCGGCGCACCGCGGCGTCGCTCCACACCGCGTCGTTGTAGCCGTGGAACCGCAGGTGGAGGAACACGAGCCGCTGGACGTCGTCGATCACGTCGTTGGGGTAGCGGAGCGCCCGCATGCGGTCGCGGGCCATCCGGGCCCCCACCACCTCGTGGTGGTGGAAGCTCACCCCCCGAGGGCCGATCGACCGGGTCTTGGGCTTGCCCACGTCGTGCAGGAGCGCGGCCAGCCGCACGACCAGCCGCGGCGACGTCTTCGCCACCACCGCGATGGTGTGGCCCAGGACGTCCTTGTGCCGATGGATCGG
Source organism: Acidimicrobiales bacterium (assembly GCA_035693765.1). Classification (GTDB taxonomy): domain Bacteria; phylum Actinomycetota; class Acidimicrobiia; order Acidimicrobiales; family VFJN01; genus ZC4RG19. The sequence goes on along the minus strand of DASSGC010000244.1, from coordinate 3,944 downwards.
GTCCTGCTCCAGGCGCAGGGCCCGCAACTCGGGCAGGAACTCGTCCGACAGCTCGGTGTCGGACAGGAACCACAGGCCGGTACTCGGGTCGTCGACCACCAGCAGCTTGTTCAGCTCGTCCCGGATCCGCTCCGCGGACACGATCGCCAGCCGCTCCCGCATGCCGGTCACCGCCGCCACCACCGCCGGGTCGGGGGCCAACCCGTAGCCGGCGACGAACCGGGCGGCGCGCAGCATGCGCAACGGATCGTCCGAGAACGCCACCTCGGGCGCCAGCGGCGTCCGCAGCACGCCGGCGGCCAGGTCGCCCACGCCGCCGTAGGGGTCGATCAGCTCGACCTCCGGCAGCCGCAGCGCCATCGCGTTCACGGTGAAGTCGCGACGCGACAGGTCCTCGACGACGTCCTGCGCGTAGACCACGTGGGGCTTGCGGGAGTCCTCGCGGTAGGCCTCGGCCCGGTGGGTGGTGATCTCGAACACCGTGTCGTTCTTGCGGGCGCCGATCGTGCCGAACGCCTGGCCCTGGTCCCACACGGCGTCGGCCCAGCCGGCCAGCAGGGCCTTGGTCTGGTCGGGCCGGGCGTCGGTGGTGAGGTCGAGGTCGGCCTCCGGCCGCATCCGGCCGAGCACCAGGTCGCGCACGATGCCGCCCACCAGGTAGACGGCATGCCCGCCCGCGGCGAAGCGGTCGGCGAGGGGTCGCACGTGGGCGAGGATCGGCTCCAACCGCTCGGGGATCACGAGCAGCGAGGGTAGTGGTGGCCGCGCCCGCCCCCCGGGGTCACGTGCCCGACGACGGCACGCCGGGCAGGTCCTCCGGCGTGGCGGCGGGGTCGAACGGGCCGAGCGTGTCCAGCACGACCGTCAGGTCGGCGACCGACAGGTCGGTGCTGAAGTCGACCGCGACGTCGCCGGCGATGACGGTCCCGGCGAAGGTACCGTCCCCGGCGTCGCCGACCGCGCCCGCATAGCCGCCCACCACGAGCGGCTCGCCGACGGGGTCGAGCGCGCAGGCGGCGTCGTAGACGTCGATCCACAGGAAGCTGCCCTCGGGATCGGAGAAGTCGACGTAGTCCACCGAGGCGCTGTCGCAGCCGGGCGCCCACTCGGGCGTGACGTACGCCCCCGACAGCTCCCACCCCTCCGGCACGCCCGACAGCCCGAGGGGCGCGGGCCCGCCGAACGCGGCCAGGTCCTGCTCGTTGATCCACGGCGTGGCGTCGAGCGACGCCGTGTCGGGCGCCTCGACGACGACGTCGGCACCCAGGTCGGCCAGCTCGTAGGTCGAGTCGATCACGGTGTCGGTCGTCGACACGGTGAGGGCCACGACGGCCGGCGCGCCGTCCCCGTCGAGGGTCAGCTCGATGTCCGCGTCGATGACGCGAACCCCGTCGCCGAGGTCGTTGAACAGCGAGCCCGGGACGGACGCAGCGACGACCGTCCGGCCCGACCGGTCCTCGCCGCCGTCGCGGTGGTCGACCGCGCCGCCCAGCCAGTCGGGCAGCAGCGTCATGTCGAGCTCGCCCGAGGGGCCGAACGAGTCGCCCCACGGGCGGGCGTCGATCTCGTCGCGGAAGGCGGACTCGCGGGTCAGCTCCCGCGCCGCGGTGCCCTCGCCGGTGACCATCCGCTCGTAGACCTGCCGATCGTCGATGACCACCGACTCACGCAGCGTGCCGGGCAGGGCGACCTCGCCCTCGATCTCGCGGGTCACGGTGGTGGTCATGGCGTCGCCCGCGGGATCGGCCACCTCGATCCGGCTGGTCGCCGTGTAGCGGAAGCTGCCGGCCTCCGACAGCCGGGCCGCGGCCTCCTCGAAGGCCGTCTCGACCGAGCCCGGTTCCCCGGCGCCGCCGGTCTCACTGCGGGTCTCGCCGCCGGACACGGGGGCGCCGTCCCCGCCATCGGAGGACACGCCCACGGCCACCACGGCCGCGATCAGCGCCGCGCCCACCACGGCGACGGCCACGGCCAGCCCCACGCTGCCGCCCGCCGGGCGCGCCGGTGCCGGCGGGACCGGCGGCCCGGCCGGCCCCCATCCGGCCGGGGGAGGCGGCGGGGGTGCGCTGCCGGGCGGCGACCCGGGCGGCGGCGCGGGCGTGTCGATGGGCGCCACCGGGGACGCCGGCCCCGTGGGGAGGGTGGTGCCCGGCGGCACCACGCCCGGCGGTGCGGGCGGCGGTGCGGGCGGCCAACCCGGCGCGGCCGGGAACCCGGCGCCCGGGGGCCCGGCCGGGCCCGCAGCCGGTGGCGGCGAGGGCGGCGACGGCGCCGCCCCTGCCGGCGCGCCCTGCTGCCCGTCCCCGTCCCTGTCCTCGCCGGCCGGCTCGACGGCCGGCCCCTCTCCCGTGGCCACCGGGTGATCATGGCGCGTCGGCCCAGGTCACGCCCAATGTTTCGGATGGGTTGCGACCGGCGGGGCCGGACGCGACCCGACCGCGGGGCTCAGCCCTGCCGGGCCCGCCGGTGCGCCAGGCCGGCGGCGGCCACCGCGTCACGCCCCGGTCCCCCGCCGCTGGGCCGCTCCGGATGCACCTTCTCGCCGGCCAGCGCCCCGAGCGCGGCGGTCGTCGAGTCGCGCAGCGCCGCCAGGTCGTACCCACCCTCCAGGAACACCAGCCGGCGGCCCGGTTCGACCAGCTCGATCAGCGCCGAGGTCAGGTCGCCGTAGTCGCCGGAGGTCAGTCCCAGGTCGGTGAGCGGGTCGGCCCGGTGCCCGTCGAAGCCGGCCGACAGCAGGAGCCACGTGGCCCGCACCTCCTCGGCCAGCGGGGCCACGACGTCGTCGATGGCCGCCCGGTACACGTCGCCGGTGGCGCCCGGCGGCATCGGGACGTTGACCGTCCGGCCCCGACCGTCGCCGTCGCCCGTCTCCAGCAGCGTGCCCGTGCCCGGGTAGAGCGGATGCTGGTGGAACGACACGTAGGTCACCCGCGGATCGTCGTAGAAGGCGTCCTGCGTGCCGTTGCCGTGGTGGGCGTCGTAATCGACCAGCAACACGCGCTCCCCGCGGTCGGCCAGCGCCGCCGCCGCCACGGCGACGTTGTTGAACAGGCAGAAGCCCATCGCCCGGGCCGACAGCGCGTGATGGCCCGGCGGGCGCACGGCGCAGAAGGCCGCGCCGGCATCGCCGGCCAGCAGCGCATCGACGGCCGCCAACCCGGCGCCGGCGGCCAGGAGCGCGGCGTCCCACGAGGCCGGCACCACCGCCGTGTCGGCGTCGAGGTTCCCGCCGCCGCTGCGGCAGAACCGCTCCAGCGCGGCGATGTAGGTGGGCGTGTGGACCCGCTCCAGGTCCGTCAGCGTCGCCTCGCGGGGCGCCAGCCACTCCAGCTCGCCGTCGAGCCCGGCCCGGTGGGCGCCGTCGACCACGGCGACCAGCCGCTCCGGCCGCTCCGGGTGGCCGGAGCCGGCGTCGTGGTCGGCGAAGCGGGGATCGGTCACGAACAGGAGCGTCATCCGATCCCGACGCTAACGGCGGCCGGCCCCCTCCGCGCACCCCGCGGGTGACGACCCAGCGCGCCGTGACCACCGCGTGCAGCGCCCGGCGTCAACTCGCGGGGTCCGGTTGCCTACGATTCTGGGACATGACCCAGGATGTCGCCGGCCCCTCCGGCGAAGCGCCTCGCGCTTCGCGCGCGTGCGGGCCGCCGACGGCGCCGTCGAGCAGCCGGCCATGAGCCTCATGCGTGCCCCGCTGGGGAGCGGTACGCGCCTGCGCGTGCGCCCCTGGCACGGAGACCGGCGCACCGCCCACGTCTCCCCGGCCGGGGACTTCCTCGGACCGCTCACCGCCGATGACGTGGGGCGGTCGATCGACGAGTTGCGGCACGCCGGCTACACCTCAGCCGTCACCGCCGCGCTCCACCGGGCCGACCGCCGACCGTTCCTCGATGCCGGGTTCCTGGAGGGAGAGCGCCTGCACCTGCTGCTCCACGGCTTCG
>DASSGC010000243.1:0-19202 GCA_035693765.1 Acidimicrobiales bacterium | reverse complement strand
CGTCGAGCACGGCCTGCAGCTCCTCGATGGCGAGGGCGTACGCGACGCCGGGCTTGTCGGGCGCCACGGCGAAGGCCACGCCCACCACCCGACCCTCGGGGTCGATGAGGGCCGACCCCGAGTCGCCGGGCGCCAGCTCCGAGGCGAGCACCAGCACCTCGCGCTCGGTGCGCCCGCTGTCGTAGATGTCGTGGCCGACGGCCGTGATCTCGTCCGCCACCCGGAACGGGCTGATCTCCAGCTCGTCCTGGCCGCCGGGGTGGCCGAACACGCCGCCGACGTCGCCCTCGGCGCCCGGGCGCAGCGCCAGCGGCGTCCCGGAGGTCTCGACCCGCAGCACCGCGAGGTCGCGGGCCGGGTCGAAGGCCACGACGCTGGCCCCCGCCGTCGACCCGTCGAGCGTCTCGATGGTGGACTCGTCCTCGCCCGCCACCACGTGGGCGTTCGTGACCACCAGGTCGTCGGCCACGAAGAAGCCGCTCCCCTCCTGGATGCGCGAGCACGCCTCGCCCGACACCTTCACGGTCGACCGGCTGGCCACTTCGGCGATCTCGGGCGACAGCCCGCTGCCGGCCGGCACCTCGCCCGTGTCGGGCGCCGGGCCGAACGCCTCGAACACCTGTGGGAACGGGTCGTCGCCGACGATGCTGCGCAGCGCGGCCAGGGTGTCGGGCGGCTCGGGGAACCGGTTGCCCACCTCGCGGGCGATGGCCGAGTTCCGGGCCTGGTCGGCGGGCCAGCCGGGCGCGTCGGCCAGGGTGGGCAGGAGGATCCACAGCACGACCAGCACGCCCGCGATCCCGAGGACGCCGCCGGCCACCTGGTCGGCGCGGCGCGCGACCCCGTCGGGGAGCTCGGCGTGCAGCCGCGCCCCGAGCACGTTGCCCAGCGCCTGGCAGATGAGCGCCAGGCCCACGAGGATGCCCACCGCCACCAGGATGATCGTGTTGTCGTTGGCCCCCGCGAGCCGGGGCAGGAGCTCCGGGAGGAGCAGCGCGCCGGCGACCAGTCCGAGGACGAACCCCAGCCACGACATCGACTTGGCGAGGAAGCCGAGGCGGTACCCGCCCGTGGCCGCGCTGATGGCGAGCAGGATCAGCACGATGTCGAGCATGTTCACCTCCCCAGGTCCCGGTGGCCGACCGTCACGGCGACCGTGCGCTCCGCCGTCAGCTCAGCAGCCTCGCGCTCGTGAGGAAGCCCGTGTGGGCCACCATCCGGTGGTCGGGGCGCACCGACTGCCCCTCGATGTGCCAGCCGCGGTTGAGCACCTCGATGGTGTCGACCATGCCGAACCCCTGCGCCTCCAGCTCGACGCGGAGCTGCACGGCCTGGGTGATCTGCGGCGTGTAGGCCACGAGGACGCCGCCCCGGTGCATGGCCCGGGCGGCGTGCTTGGCCGCCCGCCAGGGCTCGGGCAGGTCGAGGACGACCCGGTCGATGTCGGTCTCGTCGATGCCGTCGTACACGTCGCGCTGCTCGACCGTGTAGCGCGCCAGCGCCTCCGGGCCGAGGAAGGTGCCCACGTTCTTGCGAGCCCGGTTGGCGAAGTCCTCGCGCAGCTCGTAGCCGTGGACCACCGCGCCGGCCCGCACCAGGGTCATCGACAGGGCGCCCGAGCCGACCCCCGACTCCAGCACCCGCGCGCCGGGGAAGATGTCGGCCAGCATGAGGATCGGGCCCAGGTCCTTGGGGTAGATGACCTGGGCACCCCGCGGCATCTTCAGCACGAACTCGGCCAGCGTGGGGCGGATGGCGAGCATGGTCGACCCCCGGCTGGACCGGAACGACGACCCCTCGGCCGCCCCGATCAGGTCGTCGTGGGCGATCACCCCGGCGTGGGTGTGGAACTCACCGCCGGCGGTCAGCGTCACCAGGTAGCGGCGCTTCTTCACGTCGATGAGCAGCACCTGGTCGCCCTCGGCGAACGCCCGGCTCATCGGCCCGCCCCGCGGCGACCCGGGCGGACCAGCTCGACCGGCACCGGCGCCGCGCCCGACGCGTGGTCGACCAGGCGGCAGAACGCGCAGACCTCGCCGGTGGTGGGCGACCCGCACGTCGCGCACGGCGTCAGGCCGTCCTGGGCGGCGGCGGCCTCCGGCCGGAAGCGATCCGCGGCCTTGGCCAGGAACTCGAAGTAGAACGCGTGCTTGGTGCCGGGCGAGGCGGCCTCGATGTCGTTGAGGGCCGCCTTGTAGCGCAGGTGGCGGTTCCCGGCTGCCATCGGGCACTCGTCGACGATGTAGTCGATGCCGCGCACGACGCAGTAGGCGGCGGTCTCCCGCTCGCCGAGGCGGACCAGCGGCTTCACCTTGCGGGGGAAGCCGGGCCGCGCCTCGAGCACCGGCACCTGGCGGCCCAGGTACTCCGTCTGCCAGTGGAGCACGTTGCCGAGCAGCACGGCCGCCTCGTCGTCGAGGTTGTGGCCGGTCGCCACCACGTCGTAGCCGCCGTCGAGCGCCGCCTTGTCGATCAGGTGGCGCTTCGACATGCCGCACGACGAGCACGGCACCCGGCGGGTCACCGCGGCGGCGGTGGGGATGTCGTAGCCGTAGTCGTCGCGCAGGTCGACGCGCGTCAGCTTCAGGCCCCGGTCGTCCGCGAAGGCCACGGCAGCGGCCGTGCTGGCCGCGCTGTAGTCGCCGATGCCGAGGCCGATGACCATGCCGTCGACGTCGTAGCCGAGCGTCACCAGCAGGTCCCACAGCGCCAGGCTGTCCTTGCCGCCCGACACGGCCACCAGCACCCGCTGGCCGGGCTCGATCATGCCGTGGTCGGCGATGGCCCGGGCGACCTGGTCGCGGCAGAGCTTGAGGAAGTGGTCGCCGCAGAAGTTCGCGTTGTGGCGCCGCAGGTCGATGATGGCGGGGCCGCGGCACACGGTGCACTTCATGTCAGCCCAGGCCCCCCGAGATCACCGGCCGGATCTCGACCTCGTCGTCGTCGGCGAGCACGGCGTCGCCCGGCACGAGGGTGTCGCCGCGGACGACGAGCACCGACTCGCGGTTCAGGTCGAGGCGGGCCAGCAGCTTGACCACGCTGAGCGGGCCCGCCACGTCGAGCTCACGGCGGGGGTTGCGAAGGAGGACGCGCATGTCCCACCCATTCTCGCGTGCGGGCCGCGGGGTCCCGCACACGGGGCGGAAGATCAGGCCGATATCCGCCGGCGGCGCGACCTGACCCGCTTGCCCTCGTACGTCTCGGGCTTGTGCGCGATGTGCAGGACCTCACCGGCGCGGAGCTCGCCCCGGTAGACCAGGTCGGGCTCGCTGCCGGCGGCCCGGCGCAGGCGGCGGGCGACGAACGCGCTGACCGCCACCCAGAACCACACGCGCGAGCTGCCGTACACGCCGCGGGTGACGCCCTGTCGCTGCACCTGGCGCAGGACGGCGTCGACGCGGCTGCGCGGCGCGATGGTGCGGGCCACGGTCAGACCCGCCTGATCTCGACGACGGTGCTGCGGTGCGCGCCCTTGCGCCGCCCGAGCAGGTAGGCCAGGAGCAGCAGCACCAGCGCGGCGACGATCCCGGCCGTCACGACGGTCGAGCGGACCGACGCCACCTGGTCGCGGGCGTCGCCCTCGAGCTCGCGCAGCTTGTTCTCCAGGTCGTCGCGCGTGATGCGCCCGTGCGGGGCGTCCGTGGCGGCCATCGGCGTGAACCTCTTCAGCTGTTCTTCCTGGAGATGCGGGACAGCGCCCACACCACCAGCAGGGCGGCGACGACGAGGACGATGAGGTACGGCAGCCACGACAGGTTGCCGTCCAGGGTGTCACCGAGCTGCAGCGCCCGCAGGGCGGACAGCATCAGCATGATGACGCCCAGGCCGAGCAGCAGCGCCCCGGCGACCCCGAAGCCCACGTAGCGGCCGACGCCCTTCAGCGGGTCGATCGTCTCCTGGCGGGCGTAGTCCTTGGTCAGCGCCCAGAGCTCGCTCGCGACCTCGGGTATGGACTTCGGCTCTGAGTCGGGCACCGGCGCCGTTCTCCTCGACAGGTTGGCTCCTCGACGGTACGGACCGCCACGTTGTACCACGCCGGCCGCGGCTCCCCGACGATGCCCCTCACCCCGCCGCCAGGCGGGCGGTGAGCACCTCGATCGGGTCGGCGAGGAGCGACCGGAGCAGCGCGAGGCGGGCGGGCGACGAGGGCGCGGACAGCAGCGCCTGGCGGTCGACCGGTCCGAGCGGTGCGAGCGCGGCGGCCTGGAAACCGGCCACGCCCGGGTCGTCGGCGAGCTCGACGTCGAGCGGCGGCGCGGGCTCACCGAGCTCGGCCAGCAGGGCGGCGGCCCGGCGCAGCAGCGCGGCGACCTCCGCCAGGGCCGGGCCTGCGGTGTCTCCGGCCGCCGGCTCCTCGTCGGGCCACGCCTCGACCTCGGCCCGCGGGTAGGGATCGTCGGGAAGCCAGGCGGTGACCCGCAGCCGGTGCATGCCCACCGCGGCGAGGGCCCAGCGGCCGTCGTCGAGCTGGTCGGCCCGGACGATGCGGACGGACGTGCCGACGTGGGTGCGGATGTCGCCACCGCCCACCTCGGACCCCCGCTCGATGAGGACGGTGCCGAAGGTGCCGTCGCCGGCCAGGCAGTCGGCCACCAGGCGCCGGTAGCGCGCCTCGAACACGTGGAGCGGCACGAGCATGCCCGGCACCACCACCGATCCGAGCGGGAACATGGGCAGCACCGGCATGACGCCAGCGTGTCACGCGGGCGGTGCGCCCGGTGCGCCCGGTCGGCCGGCGTGCAGCGCGGGCGGTCAGCCGGCCGCGGCCGGCCCCGCCACCGTGTCCGCGGGCAGGGGCGCCAGGGCCGCGAGATCGACCCCTTCGGGGTAGGCGAGCAGGATCTCGCCGAGGCGCTCCAGGCCGACCTGCTCGAAGGTCACCGACCCCGGGTCGGGGACGTTGGCGACGTACGCGAACGTGATCGAGCCCCCCTGCGCCGCCTGCACCTCGCCGGCCAGGGCGGTCACGTTGCGGAGCGTGCCGGTCTTGGCCCGCAGCCGCCCGGCGACCGGGCTGTCCTCCCACCGGTCGATCAGCGTGCCCGACTGGCCCGCCACGGGCAGCCCGCTGCGGAGCACGGGGCCCGTCTCGGGCCGCGCCAGCACGTCGACGAGCGTCTGGCAGGTGAGCTGGTCCTCGATCGACAGGCCCGTCCCGTCGACGACGCGCACGCCGTCGACCGACACGCCCGCCTGCGCCAGCAGCGAGGTGACGCCGGCGGCGCCCGCCGCCCAGGTCCCCTCGCCGCTCACGCTGCGGCCGACCTCCTTCATGGCCGACTCGGCGGTCTCGTTGTCGCTGAAGGTCAGCATCTCGGCCACGATCTGCGAGACCGGCGGCGAGTCGATGCTGGCCACGGCGACCGCGCCGGGCGGCGCCACGCCGGCGACCGGGGTCCCGGTGACGGTCACGCCGTGGGCGGCGAGCCGGTCGGTCACCACGCGGGCGGCGTCGAGCGCCGGGTCGCCCGAGGGCGCGGACGGGCCGGCACCGCCGAAGCCGTCGTTGACCATCAGGCCGCCGATCGGGCCGATCTGGTTCTGGGCGATGAGACGGGGCGCCAGCGACGGCTCGTACCGCTGGTCGTCGTAGCGGCTGCCGTCGCCGACCACGCTGCCCTGGATCTGGGTGACGCCCGCGGCGGCGATCGCCGCGGCCAGGGCGTCGACGTCGTGCACCGCTCGGGGCCGGCCGGGGTTGGCCAGGGCCCAGTCGCCGGTGGCCAGGGCGGCGTCGCCGCCACCCACCACGTAGAGGTCCCCGGTGATGACGCCGCCCTGGGGCTCCCGCGCGGCGACGGCGGTCGTCGTGAACCTGGCGTCGGGGCCGAGGGCCATCAGCAGGCCGGTGGCGGTGAGCAGCTTCTGGGTGGAGGCGCCGGTCACCGGCTGGACGCCGTTGCGGTCGTAGACCTCGCGCCCCTCCCCCGCCACCACGAGGCAGGTGTCGGCGGGCGAGGCGGCGAGCCAGGCGTCGAGGTCGGCGGTCAGGCGGCGGTCGCCGACGGGCGCCGCGATCACGTCGGGCGCGCGGCGGGCCGACAGGACGGGCGTGACCACCGCACCCGGGGAGCTCACCGCCTGCGCCGCGCTGTCGCCGGACTCGATCAGGACGGCTGCGACCAGGGCGGCGGCGGCGGTCAGCGCCAACGCCCCGGGGACGGCCCAGCCGGGCAGGCGGCGACGTCGCGTGCCCGCCGGCCCGCGGTCGCCGGGTGCGCCGGCGCCGGGGGGCACGCCGGGCGGTGCGCTGCCGGGGCTACCGGGGGGGCGGCCGGCGGTGCCGCGGTCGTGGGCGGGTGCGCCCGGCCGGACGCCGGGGCTACCGGCGGGGCGGTGGTCGGCGCCGGTGGGGCCGCCAGGCTGTGGGGTGCCCTGGCCGCCGGCAAGGCGGCGACCTGGGGCGGGATCGCCGGGAGGCGGGCCGCCGGGGCCGCCGGGGTCCGGGCCACCGGGCCGGGGCGCACCGGGAGCCCGCCGCGGGTCGCCGCGACCGGGCCCGGGCGGGCGCCCGTCCGGGCCGTCGGGTGACCGCCGGCCGTCGCCGGCGCCGCCGCCCGCGAAGTGCCTCCCGCCGGCGCGCCGCGCACCGTCGCCGGCCCGGCTCACCGGGTGCGGGCCTCCGGCCGGGTCATGCCAGCCCCCGCCGGGCCAGCCAGCGCGACCGCCGCCACAGGTGGTCGAGGGCGGTCACGGCCCGGTTGGCCGACGGGTAGCACAGCCGCCCGCCGGCCCGCACCGCGGCCGGCCCGGGGTTGTCGGGCGAGGTCACCGCCAGCTCGGTCGCCACCAGCACGGGCTTGCCGGTGGCGTCGCTCACCTCGGCGGCGGCCTCCGCGTAGCGGGCGTCCTGCCGCTCGTGGTAGCCGACGATGCGCTCCAGCCCGTGGTCGGGCCAGAACGGGCCCTCCCGCATGAGCCGGGCCTGGTTCGACTGGATGCCCATGCCGAGGAAGATGACGGCGTCGACGTCGGGGTGCGCGGCGGCCAGGTGCAGGATCTCCGGCACGGTGTCGCGGGTCTCGCCGCCGGCCATGTCGACGGGGTTGTTGCGGCTCCACCGGGGCGGCAGCAGGGCGTCGACGGCCGCCATCAGGTCGTCGGGCAGCGGGGCGAGGACGAGGTCGGTGGACGCGATGGCGTCGGCGGCGACGACGCCCCAGCCGCCGACGGTGGTCACCACGACGACCCGGTTCCCCCGGGGCACCGGCTGGGAGGCGAGCGTCGCCGCCACCTCGAAGCCCTCCTCGACGGTGGCCGCCCGCGACAGGCCGGCCTGGCGGGCGGCGCCGTCGAACACGCGGTCGTCGCTGGCCAGGGCGCCGGTGTGGCTGGCCGCGGCCTTCTGCCCCCCGGCCGTGGCGCCGCCCTTGACCACCACGACCGGCTTGCGCTCGGCCACGGCGCGGAGGCGCTCGACGAAGGCCCGGCCGTCGCCCACGCTCTCGACGTAGGCCAGCGCCACCCGGGTCTCGGGGTCGTCGGCGTAGTACTCCAGGTAGTCGGGCACGCCGACCGCGGCGGCGTTGCCGGCCGACACGGCCCGGCTGACGCCCACGCCGGTGAGCTGGGCGTAGTTCTCGAAGGAGCTGACGAAGTTGCCCGACTGGCTGGCGATGCCGATGTGCCCGGCGGGCGGGAACGGCCCGACGATCTGGGCGCAGAGCTTCACCGGCGGCGACACGACCCCCTGGCCGTTGGGGCCGGCGAGCAGGATGCCCAGCTCGTCGGCCAGCGCGACCAGCTCGGCCTGGGCGGCGAGACCGGCCTCGCCGGCCTCGCCGTAGCCGGCCGAGGCGATGACCGCGGCGGTGATGCCCTTCTTGGCGCAGGCCCGCAGCAGGTCGGGGTTGGCCGCGGCGGGCGTGCACACGAACACGAGGTCGATCTCGTCGTCGGGCAGGTCGGCGACGTCGGCCACGCACTGCACGCCGAGCACCTCGGCCCCGTCGCGGTTGGTGGCGAAGACCTTGCCCCGGTAGCCGCAGGCCAGGATGTTGTGCAGGCTGACGAACCCGAACTTGCCGGGGTGGGTCGAGGCCCCGGCGACCAGCACGCCCCGCGGCTCGAACAGGGCCCGGAACCGGTCGGTCGACGCCGCCATCAGCGCACCTCCACGAGGGCGTCGACGGCCACCGGCCGCCCGTCCACGATCAGCAGCGGGTTGAGGTCGGCCGACGCGATGTCGGCCCGCTGCCCGGCCGCCTCGGACAGGCCGAGCAGCACGTCGGCGACGGCCGCCCGGTCGACCGCGGGCTCGCCGCGGAAGGGGCCGAGCAGCTTCTGCAGGGCCAGGTCGTCGATCATCTCCTCGGCGTCGACCCGGTCGATGGGCACCAGCCGGAAGCTCACGTCGCCCACGGCCTCGGCCAGGACGCCGCCCACGCCCAGCATCACGGTCATGCCGAACTGGGGGTCGTCGTGCAGGCCGGCGATGAGCTCCCGCGTGGCCCGCAGCATGGGCGCCACCAGCAGGTGGACCTCCCCGTCCTCGGGCGTGGCCGCGGCCAGCAGCGCGGCGGCGGCCTCGCGGACCTGCTCGGGCGACCCCAGGCCCAGGCGGACCAGCCCGCGCTCGGTCTTGTGGGCGATGGCGTCGCCGCCCAGCTTGACCACGACGGGGTACCCGAGCGTGCCGGCGGCGGCGACCGCGTCGCCGGCCGTGGCCACGACGTGCTCCGCCGGGAACGGCACCCCGTACGCGCCGAGCAGCTCCTTGGAGTCCGCTTCCGAGAGGGTGGGCATGGCCGATCAGGCTAGTGAGGGCCGGCCCGCCGGCCCGAACCCACCCGCCGCGCGGTCCGGGGTGGGCGGGCGGCGTTGCGTGCCGGTGCCGAGGGGTGGACCAGGGCCACCCTCCGGCGGCGCACGGTCAGGGTTCCAGCGCGGCCCGGAAGAAGTCGCGGATGGCCTGGATGCGCGACTCGATGGCGTCCTCCGCCATGGGGTCGCGGCCGAGCAGGCCCTCCAGGAAGTGGACGTCGCTGAAGTAGTTCAGGATCGCCCCGTAGCCGCTGATGATGAGCTGCTCCGGGTCGTGCTTGCGCAGCCGCCCGGCCCCCATCTCGCGGTCGAAGTAGCTGACCGCCCGCCGGAAGTACGGCCGCAGCGCCTCGCCCAGGTCGAAGCCCAGGTGGCTGCCCGCCGCCAGCGACTCGTGGCGCACGAGCCGCACGAAGTCGGGGTTCTCGGCGAACCAGCGCACGGCCTCGGTGAGCACCCGGTCGACGTGGGTCCAGCCCTCCTCGCCCGAGCCGGCCGGCGGGTCGTCGACCGACTTGTTGATGCGGTCGCCCCAGTCGAACAGCGCCTGCTCGAACACGGCCTGGTAGACCGCCTCCTTCGACGGGAAGTGGTAGAGCAGGCTCGACCGGCGGATGCCCACCCCGGCGGCGATGTCGTTGAGCGACGTGCCCTCGTAGCCGTGGTCGGCGAAGCAGCGCCGCGCCTCGGCGAGGATCGCCTCCCTCGTGGTGTTCGCCTCGCCCTCGTAGACCACGCACACGAGGCTACCGACCGGGGTGGTCGCATCAGTGGACGATTCCCGGCCGCTACGGTCGGCACGATGGACATCGTCGCCGCCCTGTTCGTCGAGAACATCGAGCTGCGGGCCGCGTTCGAGGGCGGTCCCACCACCATCGACCTCACCGGCGTCCACTTCTCGGCGGCCCCGCCGTCCCCGCCGCCGGTCACCGTGGCGCCCCACCTGGTCGTCCTGGTGCGCTGCCCGCCGGACGAGGACGGCACCGGCGTGCTGGAGGTCGTGTTCCGCCGGGACGGCGAGCAGGTCGCCCGGAACGTCCAGCCCCTCCGGGTCGAGCCGGGCCGGTTCACCTACCGGTTCGTCCGGGCCGAGCTCGACTTCGCCGACTACGGGACCGTCGAGGCCCATTGCCGGATCGGCACCGGGCATGCGACGGTCGTGCCGTTCAGCCTCGTCCCCGGCCCGGCCTGACCACCTGATCCGTGCCCTTCGCCAGCGCCCTCTCGCTCCACCCCGATCCGGCCGAGGCGGCCGGCGAGGTGGTCGGCCGCGTGCTCGACCGGATGGCCGAGCCGCCCGACCTGGTGTTGCTGTTCTGCTCGCCCCACCACGTCGACCGCGTCGCCGACATCGCCGGGGCCGTCCGGTCGCTGCTGCGGCCCGCCGTGCTGGTGGGCACGACCGCGGTCGCGGTCGTCGGCGGCGAGCACGAGGTCGAGGACGGCCCGGGCGTGGCCCTGTGGGCCGCCCGCCTGGCCGCCCGGCCCCGGCCGGTGCGGCTGACGGCGGCGTCCACTCCCACGGGCGTCGCGCTGCAGGGCCTGTCGCTGTCGTCGCTGGCGGCCGGCGAGGTGCTCCTCCTGCTGGCCGACCCGTTCTCGCTGCCGGTCGACGCCGTGGTCGAGGCGCTCGCCGGCCACGATCCGCCGGTGCCGGTGGTGGGCGGCGTGGCCTCGGCGGCACGGAACCCGGGCGGCAACCGCCTCGTCCTCGACGGGGAGGTGGCCAGCGCCGGAGGCGTGGGCGTCGTGCTGCCGGCGCAGGTGGCGACGACGGTGATCGTCTCCCAGGGGTGCCGCCCGGTGGGCGACCCGATGATCGTGACCCGGGCCGAGGGCAACGTCGTCACCGAGCTGGCCGGGCGCCCGGCCCTCGACCGGCTGGAGCAGCTCGTGACCGCCGCCGACCCCGACGAGCGCACCCGGCTGGCCGGCGGCCTCCACCTCGGCATCGCCATCGACGAGCACCGGGTCACCTTCGGCCAGGGCGACTTCCTGGTGCGCAACCTGATCGGCGCCGACCGGGCCGCCCGGGCCCTGGCGGTGGACGCCCGCCTGCCCGTGGGGACCACCGTGCAGTTCCAGGTGCGCGACGCCGAGGCCGCCGACGAGGACCTGCGGCACCTGCTGGCCGGGGCCGCAGGCGACGGGGCCCTGCTGTTCACCTGCAACGGGCGCGGCGAGCGGCTCTTCGGCGTGCCCCACCACGACGCCGGGCTGGTGGCGACGGCCGTCCCCGGCGACGCCGTCGCCGGCATGTTCTGCGCCGGCGAGATCGGTCCGGTCGGGGGGCGCAGCTTCCTCCACGGGTTCACCGCCAGCGTGCTGGTGTTCCACGACCGCCCGCCGACCCGTCCGGAGGCCTGAGCAGCCGTTTCGCCGGCCCCCGGGGGCCGCCGGCCGCCGTGCGAAGGGTGAAGGTACCGCCGCGGCATCCCACTAGGGTGAGTGGCGCATGACGCCCGACCCCGCCCTCGACCAGCGAGCCATCAACGTCCTCCGTGGCCTGGCCATGGACGCCCCCCAGGCGGCGAAGAGCGGCCATCCGGGCACGGCCATGGCGCTGGCGCCGCTGGCGCACGTGCTCTGGACCCGGGTGATGCGCTACGACGCCGACGTGCCGGACTGGCCCGACCGCGACCGCTTCGTGCTCTCGGCCGGCCACGCGTCGATCCTGCTCTACTCGATGCTGTACCTCACCGGGTACGGCCTCACCCTCGACGACATCAAGGACTTCCGGCGCTGGGGCTCGCAGACCCCGGGCCACCCGGAGGTCCACCACACGGCCGGTGTCGAGGTCACGACCGGTCCGCTCGGCCAGGGTGTGGCCAACGGCGTCGGCATGGGCATCGCCGAGCGGTGGCTGCGGGCCCGGTTCAGCCCGGAGCTGTGCGACCACCACACCTTCGTCATCTGCAGCGACGGCGACCTGATGGAGGGCCTCAGCCACGAGGCCGCCTCGCTCGCCGGGCACCTGGGGCTGGGGCGGCTCGTCTACGTCTACGACGACAACCACATCAGCATCGACGGGCCGACCGAGCTGTCCTACTCCGACGACGCCGCCCGCCGGTTCGAGGCGTACGGCTGGCACGTCGAGCGGCTGGGGGAGATCGCCAACGACACCGACGCGCTCGAGGCCGCGCTGCGGCGGGCCGTCGACCACGACGACGCCCCGTCGCTGCTGGTGCTGCGCAGCCACATCGGCTGGCCCTCCCCCACGTTCACCGACACCGCCGACGCCCACGGCAACCCCCTCGGCGACGACGAGATCGCCGCGACCAAGCAGATCCTGGGCCTGCCGCCCGACCAGACCTTCTGGGTGCCCGACGACGTGCTCGACCTGTACCGCGCCGCCGGCCGCCGGGGCCGCGACGAGCGCGAGGCGTGGGAGAAGCGGCTGGCGGCGTTCGACGGCGACCGCGAGGCCTACGAGGCCTGCATCGGCCGCCGGGGCCTGTCCGGCTGGCAGGAGGCGCTGCCGTCGTGGCCGGCGGGCGACAAGGTGGCCACCCGCAAGGCGAGCGGTGCCTGCCTCCAGGCGCTGGCTGACAAGGTACCCGGGCTCATCGGCGGCGGCGCCGACCTCACCGGCAACACCGGCACGGTCATCGAGGACCACGGCGTGCTCACCGCCGACGACCCCGGCGGCCGCCAGATCTACTTCGGCATCCGCGAGCACGGGATGGGCGGGGCGATGAACGGCATGGCCGCGCACGGCGGGGTGATCCCCGTGGGCGGCACGTTCCTCGTGTTCAGCGACTACATGCGCCCGGCGGTCCGCCTGGCCGCCATGTCGGACTACAAGGAGATCTTCAGCTTCACCCACGACTCGGTCGGCCTGGGCCAGGACGGCCCGACGCACCAGCCGATCGAGCACCTGGCGTCGTTGCGGGCCATGCCCGAGCTCCGGGTGATCCGCCCCGCCGACGCCAACGAGACGGCGATGGCCTGGCAGGTCGCCCTCGAGTCCACCGGCCCCACCGCGCTGGTGCTCACCCGCCAGGACGTGCCGGTGCTGGAGGGCACGGCCGGCGCCCCCGTCGCCCGCGGGGCCTACGTGCTGGTCGACGCCGATGGCGGCGAGCCCGATCTCGTCCTCGTCGGCACCGGCAGCGAGGTGGCGGTGTGCGTGGCCGCCGCCCGCCTGCTCGCCGGGGGTGGGATCGACGCGCGGGTGGTGTCGATGCCGTCGTGGGACCTGTTCGCCGACGAGGGCGACGACTACCAGAACGCGGTGCTGCCGCCCGAGGTGCCCACGCTCGCCGTCGAGGCCGGGGCCAGCCTCGGGTGGGACCGGTGGGCCGACGACAGCGTCAGCATCGACCGCTTCGGTGCCTCGGCGCCCGGCGACGTCGCCCTGGCCAACCTGGGCTACACGCCCGAGAACGTCGCCGATCGGGCCCGACAACTGGTGCACGACCTCCGGGAGGAACCGTGACCAAGCTCCACGACCTCTACTACGAGCAGGGCCAGAGCCCCTGGCTCGACAACCTGCGACGCGGCTGGCTGACCGGCGGCGAGCTCACCCGCTGGGTGGAACGCGGCATCCGCGGCATCACCTCCAACCCCACCATCCTGCAGAAGGCCATCGCCGGGTCGACCGAGTACGACGACCAGTTCGGCGCGCTGGCGCACCGCGGCGACGTGACGACGACCGACGCGTACTGGACCATGGTCGTGGCCGACATCGAGGCCGCGCTGCGGATCCTCCGTCCCGTCCACGACGAGAGCGACGGGGTCGACGGGTTCGTGTCGCTGGAGGTCGCCCCCGCCCTGGCGCGCGACCGCGCCGGCACGGTGGCTGCGGCCCGCGAGCTGCACGACCGCATCGCCGAGCCCAACCTCTTCGTCAAGGTCCCCGCCACGGCCGAGGGCGTCGACGCCATCCGGACGCTCGTCGGCGAGGGGCGCAACATCAACGTCACGCTGATCTTCGGCCTCGACCGCTACGACGCGGTGATGGAGGCCTACATCGGCGGGCTCGAGGCCTACGGCGGCGACCTGTCGACGGTGACCAGCGTGGCCAGCTTCTTCGTGAGCCGGGTCGACACCGAGGTCGACCAGCGGCTGGAGGCCATCGGCACCGACGAGGCCCTGGCCCTGCGGGGCCGGGCGGCGGTCGCCCAGGCCCAGGTCGCGTACGGCCGCTTCCTCGCCAAGTTCAGCGGGCCGCGGTGGCAGGCGCTCGCCGAGCGCGGGGCCCGGGTGCAGCGCCCGCTGTGGGCGTCCACCTCGACCAAGAACCATGCCTACCGGGACACGCTCTACGTCGACGACCTCATCGGGCCCGACACGGTGAACACGATGCCGGAGGTCACCCTCGACGCGTTCGACGACCACGGCAGCCTGGCCCGGACCGTGGATGCCGACCCGGAGGCGGCGCAGGCGACCCTCGACGCCATCGGGGCGGTGGGCGTCGACCTCGACGACGTGAGCCGGGTGCTGGAGGATCAGGGTGTCGCGACCTTCGCGAAGAGCTTCGACGAGCTGGTGTCGGCGCTCGACGCCAAGGCGGATGACCTACGCTCGGGGGCGGCGGCGCAGTAGACAGGTCGCACCGACCCCGGCTCGCAGCACGTCGCCCCGTGCGCCATCGGCCGGCACCGCGGGAGGAACCGTTGCACGGCGAATTGGTAGTGGTCGATGACGTGCCGGGCGAGTTCGGCGAGCGCGTCATCGAGGCGTTCCACAGCCGGCCCAACGACGCGTTCTCGCTGGCGGTCTCCGGCGGCGAGCTGGCCCGGCGGTGCTACGAGCGGCTGGCCGACGACGCCGGCAGCCAGATCGACTGGTGGAAGGTCGACGTCTACTGGGGCGACGAGCGCTGCGTGCCGCTCGACCATCCCGACGCCAACTACCGCCTGGTGCGCGAGGCGCTGCTCGAACGGGTGGGCGCGGTCAACGCCAACTACCCGATGCGCTGCGAGGAGGGGGCCGACCCCTACCAGCTCCGTCTCGGCGAGCTGGGCAAGGTCGACCTGATCCACCTGGGCATGGGCCCCGACGGGCACACGGCGTCGCTGTTCCCCGGCTCGCCCGCGCTGCACGCGGACCCCGGGCGGCTGGTCGTGATGAACACCGACCCCGCCGGGCGCAACCCCTACACCCGCATGACCCTGACCTTCGCCGGCATCGCCCGCGCCCGCCTGGCGCTGGTGACCGTGGCCGGCGAGGCGAAGCGCGAGGCGCTGGGCCGTGTGGCCGCAGGCGATCCCGACCTGCCGGCCACCCACGTCCAGGCCGATCGCGTGCTGTGGATCGCCGACCCGGCCGCCGCCGGCGACCTCGCCTGAGCCGCCCCGGGTCCCCGCCGCCCCCCCGTTGACCGGATGCCGACCGTGTACCGCTGCCGCCCCGCCGACATGAGCGCCCGGCAGGCGACCGCGGTCCGCGTGCGGCGGAGCGTCCGGCAGCGCCTCCTGTTCGCCAACGTGGCCGGGCTCTGCGCCGTGCTGACCTTCGTCCAGCTCGCGTCGGGCGACGACCTGGCGCCGCGGTTGCCGTTCTGGATGCAGGTGCTCGGGCCGTTGCTGCCGCTCAGCCTGCTGGTGACGCCGGCCTACGTGTGGGGCCACCGCACGTTCAACCGCACGATGGCGTGGGCCGCCGAGGACCGGCCGCCCACGGTGCCGGAGCGCTTCGCCGTGCTGCGGGAGCCGCGGCGCCAGGCGTTCCAGCCGCTGCTGTTCTGGACGATCGGCGCCTGGCTCTACGGGACGCTGGCGGGCCTGGCGGGCGCCGACCTGATCACGGTGGTGCGGGTGGTCCAGGGCACGTTCATCGGCGGGGTCACGACCTGCGCCCTCGGCTACCTGATGATCGAGCGGTCGTTCCGCCCGGTGATGGCCACGGTGCTGGAGGGCATGCCCGAACGCCGGCCCCGGACACCCGGGGTGCGGCTGCGCCTGCTGCTCAGTTGGGCGATCGGCTCGGGTGTCCCCCTGCTGGCGATCGCGCTGGTCGGGTTCCTGGACGCCGACGAGATCCCGGTCGTCGCGCTGGCCGCCCTGGCGGTGGTGGGGTTGGGGGCCGGTCTGGTCGCCACCGTCACCGCGGCCGGTTCGGTGGCGGAGCCGCTCGACGGCGTACGGCACGCCCTGGCCCGGGTGCGGGACGGCGACCTCGACGTGGGCCTGGTGGTCGACGACGGCGGCGAGATCGGCGACGTGCAGTCCGGCTTCAACCAGATGGTGGACGGCCTGCGGGAGCGCCGCCAGATCCACGACCTCTTCGGCCGGCACGTGGGCCACCAGGTCGCCACGCAGGCGCTGGAGCGGGGCACGGGGCTGCGCGGCGAGCATGCCGACGCCAGCGCCGTGTTCGTCGACCTGGTGGGGTCGACGGCGATGGCCGAGGTGCTGCCGCCGTCCGAGGTCGTCGACACGCTGAACGACTTCTTCGACGTGGTGGTGCGCGCCATCGACGCCCATGGCGGGTGGGTGAACAAGTTCGAGGGTGACGGGGCGCTGTGCGTGTTCGGGGTGCCGGGCATCCAGCCCGATCACGCGGCCCGGGCCCTGCAGGCGGCGCGGGCGCTGCACCTCGCGCTCGCCGCGCTGGCCGCGCGCCATCCCGGCCTGTCGGCGGGCATCGGCGTGTCGTCGGGGCAGGTGGTGGCGGGCAACGTCGGCACCGAGGCCCGCTACGAGTACACGGTGATCGGCCCGGCGGTGAACGAGGCCGCCCGGCTGACCGAGCTGGCCAAGGGCCGGGAGGTCAAGCTGCTGGCGTCGGCCGAGACGGTCACCCGGGCGATCGGCGAGTCCGACCGCTGGCGCGACGTGGGCACCGTGGCCCTCCGTGGCCGCCGGGCCCCGACGGCGATCTACGAGCCGGTGGTCGACGAGACCGTTCCCGCCCCCCAGGACTGACTGACGGCGGCGCCGGCGGCGCTGCCGTGCCGCCCCATCCGGCGTCCGTGACCGTTCCGGCGTTCTGGCGTCTCTCCGTGCGCCTGGCGCGCGGGAGCGCCGCCGGTTCGGGTGGGGCGGCTGGGTTCAGTAGCGCGACGGACTTGCGGCCGGGTGGCCGCGGCGGGACAGGCCGCCGATAGTGTGCGCCGGATGGAGCACGCGCACCTGCTCGATCTTCCCCCCGATCAGCTCGCCGCCGCGGCGCGGCGGGTGCGGGACGAGGCGACCGGCACCCGGGTCACCTACTCCCCCAAGGTGTTCATCCCGCTGACGATGCTGTGCCGCGACCGCTGCGGCTACTGCACGTTCGCCCAGCCCCCGGCCCGCCTGGACGCGCCGTACCTGTCGCCGGACGACGTCCTGGCCATCGCCCGGGCGGGTGCCCAGGCCGGCTGCCACGAAGCCCTGTTCACCCTGGGCGAGCGCCCCGAGGAGCGCTACCCCGCGGCCCGCGACTGGCTGGCGGCCCACGGCCACGCCTCGACGGTCCACTACCTGGCCGAGATGTGCCGCCTGGTGCTCGACCAGACCGGGCTCCTCCCCCACGCCAACGCCGGCGCCCTGTACGACGACGAGCTGGCGCTGCTGCGCCCCGTCGCTCCCAGCCAGGGGATGATGGTCGAGACGCTGCGGGCCGACCTCGCCGCCCACCGGGGCGCGCCCGACAAGCTGCCCGAGCGCCGGCTCGCCACCCTGGAGGCCGCGGGGCGCCTCGGCATCCCGTTCACAACCGGCATCCTGGTCGGCATCGGCGAGACGCGGGCCGACCGCCTGGCCGCGCTGGAGGCCATCGCCGCCGCCCACCGCCGGCACGGCCACGTGCAGGAGGTGATCGTCCAGAACTTCCTGCCCAAGCCGGCCACGGCCATGCACCGGACGCCGCCGTGCCCCACCGACGTCCACCTCGACGCCATCGCGCTGGCCCGGCTGGTGCTGCCGCCCGACGTGCACGTGCAGGCGCCGCCCAACCTGGCCGACGACTTCGGCGTGCTGCTCGACGCCGGCATCGACGACTGGGGCGGCGTCTCCCCCATCACCGCCGACCACGTGAACCCCGAGCGGCCCTGGCCGGCGCTCGACCGGCTGCGGGCGGTGACCGAGGCCCGGGGCTTCGCGCTCGCGCCGCGGCTCACCGTCTACCCCGAGTTCGCCACGTCCGGCGACCGCTGGCTCGACCCGGGCCTGGTGTTCGCCGTGGGCGACCGGGCCGACGCCGAGGGACTGGGCCGCGACGACCCCGGCTCGGTGTTCCCCGAGCGCACGCTGGAGAACGCCAAGGCCGGCACCGGGGCCGAGATCGTGCTCACCGGCATCCGCTCGACCGCCTGGTACTCCGGGGCCGACGCCGAGCCCCCCACGCTGGTCCCCGGCCCGCGGGGCGCGGTGCGGGGCCGGGTGGCCGAGGTGCTGGCCGGCGTGCGGGCCGGCCAGACCGTGGGCGAGGACGAGATCGTCGCCCTGTTCGCCGCCCGCGGCCCCGAGGTGGTGGCGGTGGCCGAGGTGGCCGACGACCTGCGGCGCGAGGCGGTGGGCGACACGGTCACCTACGTCCGCAACCGGAACATCAACTACACGAACGTCTGCACGTTCAAGTGCCGGTTCTGCGGGTTCTCGAAGGGCCCGCTGTCGCTCAACCTGCGGGGCACCCCCTACCTGCTGACGCTCGACGACATCGCCGGGCGGTCGCGGGAGGCGTGGGAGCTGGGCGCCACCGAGGTCTGCCTCCAGGGCGGGATCCACCCCGACTTCGACGGCGACTACTACATCGACGTGGCCCGGGCGGTGAAGGCGGCGGCACCCGACATCCACGTCCACGGCTTCACCGCGCTCGAGGTCACCGAGGGAGCGAAGCGGCTGGGCGAGCCGCTCGACGCCTACCTGCGCCGGCTGATGGACGCCGGCCTGCGGTCGCTGCCCGGCACCGCGGCGGAGATCCTCGACGACGAGGTCCGGGCCGTGCTGTGCCCCGACAAGATCAGCACCGAGGAGTGGCTGGAGGCCCACCGCGTCGCCCACACCGTCGGCCTGCGGTCGAACGTGACGATCATGTTCGGGGCGGTCGAGTCGCCCCGGTCGTGGGCCCGCCACCTGCTGGCGACCCGCGACCTGCAGGCCGAGACCGGCGGGTTCACCGAGTTCGTGGGCCTGCCGTTCGTGCACATGGCGGCACCGATCTACCTCCAGCGCAAGGCCCGCCGCGGCCCCACCTTCCGGGAGGTGCTGCTCATGCACGCCGTCGCCCGCATCGCCTACCGGGGCCTGATCGACAACATCCAGTTCTCGTGGGTCAAGCTCGGCACCGGTGCGGCCGTCCAGCTGCTGCGGGCGGGCTGCAACGACCTGGGTGGCACGCTCATGGACGAGAACATCTCCCGGGCCGCGGGCGCCAGCCACGGGCAGGAGATGACGCCGGAGGGCTTCGCCGCCATGATCGAGCCGCTGGGCCGCGCGCTGGCCCAGCTTGACCCACGAGAACTGGATGTTGTCGATGAGCCCCTGGTAGACGACGCGCGCCACGGCGTGCAT
>DASSGC010000242.1:0-12843 GCA_035693765.1 Acidimicrobiales bacterium | reverse complement strand
GGTCGGCGTGCGCCGGGCGGCCGGGCCACCGGGACGCAGTGAGGCGAGGTGCATGGCGATCCTCCCGAGGTGGGTCGGTGGTGGAGACGGCTGGGGGGCGTGGTCACACCTGGACGTCGAGGACGAGTTGCTCGTCCTCGTGGGTGAACACGTAGCGGAACCCGCCCACGTCCGAGGCGGCCGCCACGTCGAGCTCGAGCAGGCCGTCGAGGCCCATCCACCGGTCGAACAGCGACACCATCTCGTCGTGCTCGGCCGGGTCGTCGCTGGGCAGGAAGCTCATCGACAGCGGCAACCCGCGCGGGATCACGACGCCGTCGACGTCGAGCGACTCCAGCGGGATGAGGTCGAGCAGCACCCGGTCGGGGCTCTCGTCGAAAGCGATGAGCTGGCAGACCGACATGTCACACCGCACAGGACGCGTCAGGATCGTAGAGCGTGTCGTTCATGCGGGCCAGGGTGGCGCGGAGTAGCCGCGACACCTGCACCTGGCTGACGCCGACCAGCTCGGCGATCTGCGACTGGGTCAGGCCGTTCATGTAGCGCAGCTCGACGATGCGGCGCTCCCGCGGCGGCAGGGTCGCCAGCAGGTGCTCGACCGTCATGGCGGCGTCCACGGCCTCGAGCCGCGCGTCCGTCTCGCCGAGCATCGCCACGTCGTCCCCCTCGCCGTCCTCGTCGGTCGGCGACGCCAGCGGCGTCCGGCGGTAGCAGCGGGCGGCCTCGAGCGCGTCGAGGACTTCCTCCACCGGCACGCCGGCCTGCCCGGCGATCTCCTCCACGGTCGGCGAGCGGCCGAGGATCTGGCCCAGGTCGTCGATCGCGAGCTTCACGGTGTGCTGCAGGTCCTTGGCCCGCCGCGGGACGTGGACGGCCCACGTGGTGTCGCGGAAGTGGCGGCGGAGCTCGCCGGTGATGGTCGGGACCGCGAAGGTGGCGAACGTGGCGCCGAAGTCGGGGTCGTAGCGCTCGACGGCCTTGAGCACGCCCAGCAGGGCGACCTGGATCAGGTCGTCGAGCGGCTCGCCCTTGCCGGCGAAGCGCTTGGCGCAGTGGAGCGCCAACCAGCGGTGGTCCTCGATCAGCGCGTTGCGCAGGTCACGGTCACCGGATGCCCGGTAGCGGCGGAAGCGCTCGGCGTCGCCGGTGTCCTCGTGGCCGGCCCGTCTGGCCCGTCTGGCCCGGGTGGTCGGGGCGGTGGTGTCGAGCATCGTCGTAGGCACGGGTGCCTCCATTTGCACGGTGGGGGCTTGCCGATCCCAGCTACCCCGGCGCGCAGCACTTACACCGGAAACCGGACGGACGGCCTGCGACCTGGCGGTCCTGCGTGGAGCGCGCAGCACGCGGCACTAGCTTGGCGGCCCATGGATCTGGGCATCGCCGGGCGGCACGCGGCCGTCGCCGCCGCCTCGGCCGGGCTGGGCCTGAGCTGCGCCCGGGCGCTCGTCCGGGAGGGCGTCCACGTGACGATCTGCGGCCGCGCCGCGGAGCGGGTCGAGGACGCGGCCGCGGTCCTGCGGGCGCAGGCCGGCGGCGGTGCCGAGGTCGTCGGCCTGGTCGCCGACGTGGCGACATCGGCCGGCGCCACCGGCTTCGTCGAGCAGGCCGCGGGATACCGTCCCGTCGACATCCTGGTGACCAACGCCGGTGGGCCGCCGCCGGGGACGTTCGCGTCCACCGACCTCGCCGCCTACGGCCCGGCGCTGGAGCTCAACCTGCTGTCCACCGTGGCGATGTGCAAGGCGGCCGTGCCGCCCATGGCCGAGCGCGGCTGGGGGCGGGTGGTGGCCATCACGTCGATCACGGTCCGCCAGCCGGCCGCTGCGCTCATCCTGTCGAACACCGCCCGGGCGGGGGCCACCGGGTTCCTCAAGACGCTGGCCACCGAGGTGGCCGGCCGGGGCGTGACCGTCAACTCGCTGCAACCCGGGCTGCACGCCACGGCCAGGCTCCGGGCACTGCACGGCGGGGACGTCAGCGGCCTCGGCGCCGGGCTGCCCACCGGCACGATCGGCGACCCCGACGACTTCGGCGCGGTCGCCGCGTTCCTGTGCTCGATGCAGGCCCGGTTCGTCACCGGGGTGGCGCTCCAGGTCGACGGCGGCGGCTTCCCCGGGCTCCTGTGACGCGAGGAGGAGACACGATGCCAGCGATCCGACACGTGGTGGTGTTCCGCTTCCAGCCGGGGACCACCGGCGCGCAGCGCGACGCCATCGCCACGGCCCTCCGGCGCCTGCCGGCCCTGATCCCCGAGATCGCGGACTACACGGTCGGCGACGATCGCGGGCTGGTCGAGGGCAACTGGGACTTCGGCGTCGTCGCCGACTTCGCGTCGGAGGACGACTACTTCGCCTACCGCGACCACCCCGACCACCGGGCGGTGATCGCCGACCTGATCCGACCGGTCGTGGCCGAGCGTGCGGCGGTCCAGTTGCCGACCGGATGACACACGGCCGGTCGGCCCCTGCCGCGGCGCCCGCGGCAGGCGACCGATCAGTCGACCCGCAGCTTGCTCGTCAACTCGTCGCGACGTGACTCGAAGTCGTCGAAGCTGATCTTGCCGTCGTCGAACGCGGCGTGGAGGTCGGCGAGCTGCGCCAGGACGGCAGCCTGGTCGACCTCGGCGGGTGGGGTCGGTGCGTCGTCCGGGGCGTCGTCGTCGCCATGCTCGGCCCGCTCCTGCCGCCGCTCGATCTTGGCCCGTTGCTTGGCCTGCTTGTCGCGGTCGCGCTGGAGCTTCCCGAAGGTCGTACGCCGCCGTGACACGCCTGCTCAGACCACCCTGACGTTCTGCGCTTCGTCGCCCTTGCGGCCGGGGCCGACCTCGAACTCGACCTGCTGGCCCGCCTCGAGCGACCGGTAGCCGCCGCCCTGGATGCTCGAGTAGTGGACGAAGACGTCGTCCGCTCCGTCGCGTGAGATGAAGCCGTAGCCCTTCTCCGCGTTGAAGAACTTGACCGTGCCGACTGCCATGGTGGATCTGCCTATCTGTTCTGTGAGGACGGCCGTGCGATCTTCGAGCAGCGGCCGCGCACGTCGAGGCTACGCCGTCGCGGGCCCAAGTGCGCGCTTTGTAGCGTGAGGGCCCATGGCCACAGGGGTCGAGCGCGACACGGTCACCCTCGCACGGCGCATCGCCGAGCTGGGCGACGCCGAGCGGACCCGCGGCGCGGGCACCTCCCGGTGGAGCGAGCGGCTCATGGACTGGGCCATGGCCCGGCCCGCGTTCAAGACGCAGCTCTTCCGGTTCGTCGACGTGTTCCCCGCGCTGCACGGCGACGCCGAGGTGGCCCGGCACGTCGGGGAGTACTTCGCCGGCGCCGAGACGCCCCGGGCGCTCGATCTCGGCATCGGCGTGGCCGGCAGGGTGCCGCTGGGATCGCGGATCGAGTCGCGGGTGGCGCGGCGGAACATCACCCGGATGGCCCAGCAGTTCATCGTCGGGTCCACCGCGGCGGAGGCGGTGGCGGGGCTGCACGCGCTGTGGCGGGAGGGCAGCGCGTTCACGGTCGACGTGCTGGGCGAGAAGACGGTCGTCGCCGCGGAGGCCGACCGCTACGCGGCGCGGGTCGCGGAGCTGCTCACCGTGCTGGGCTCGGCGTCGGCCGGCTGGGCACCCGACGACCACCTCGAGCGCGACGACCGGGGAGCGCTCGCGCGGGTGAACGTCAGCGTCAAGCCCACGGCGCTGGCCGTGCACTACGACCCGCTGGCCCGCGACGTCGGCCTGGCCGGTGCCAAGGAGCGGCTGCGCCCGCTGCTGCGGCTCGCCCGCGACCAGGGCGCCTTCGTCAACGTCGACATGGAGCACTACGACGCCAAGGACCTGACGCTCCGGCTGTTCCGCGACCTGCTGTCGGAGGACGAGTTCGCCGGGCTGCCGGCGGGCGTGGTGATCCAGGCGTACCTGCGCGACAGCCGCGACGACCTGGCCGACCTCATCGCCTGGTCGGCGCGCCGGGCCGAGCCGGTGACGGTCCGGCTGGTCAAGGGCGCCTACTGGGACGCCGAGGTGGTCCGGGCCCGGGCCGAGGGCTGGCCCGTGCCGACCTTCGAGGACAAGGCGGCCACCGACGCCAACTACGAGCGCTGCGTCCGGCTGCTCCACGACCACCACGGCGAGGTGCGCGCCGCCTTCGGGTCGCACAACCTCCGGTCGCTGGCGTACGCCGTCAGCTACGCCCGGCACCAGGGCATCGCCGACACGGGCTACGAGATCCAGATGCTGCACGGCATGGCCGTCCCCCTGCACGCCGCCATCCGCCGGCTGGGGTTCCGCCTGCGGGTGTACGCCCCGGTGGGCGAGCTGGTGCCGGGCATGGCCTACCTCGTGCGGCGGCTGCTGGAGAACACGTCCAACGAGTCGTTCGTCCGCCACCGCTTCGCGGAGGGGCGCGCGCTCGACGAGCTGCTGGTGCCGCCGGGCGTGACCGAGCTGCCGCCGGCCACCCGGGCCGAGCGGCGGACCGCCACCGACCCGGCCGCCCCGGCGCCCTACCGGCCCGAACCGGTGGCGGAGTGGCGACGCTCGTCGGTGCGGGCCGAGATGGCGGGCGCGCTGGCCGCCGTGGCGGGCGGTCTCGGGGCCCAGGGGCTGGACGTGCCGGCGCTGGTGGCGGGGGAGCGGGTGACCACGGCGTCGACCATCCCGTCGGTCGACCCGGCCGATCCCGGCACGCTGGTCGCCCGGTCGGCCTCGTGCACCGCGGACGACGTCGACCGGGCCGTCGCCGCCGCGGTGGCGGCCGTGGAGCGGTGGCGCCGCACCCCGGCCCGCGACCGGGCGGCCGTGCTGTTCCGGGCCGCCGACCACCTGCGCGCCCGCCGCCGGGAGATCGCCGCCCTGGAGTGCCTCGAGGCGGGCAAGCCATGGGACCAGTCCGACGCCGACGTGTGCGAGGCGATCGACTTCTGCGAGTACTACGGCCGCGAGGTGCTGCGGCTGGCGGACGCGTCGGCGGACCTCGTCCAGTCGCCGCCGGGCGAGGCCAACCGGCTGACCTACCAGGGCAAGGGCGTCACGGCCGTGATCGCCCCGTGGAACTTCCCGCTGGCCATCCCCACCGGCATGACCGTGGCCGCCCTGGTCGCCGGCAACCCGGTCATCCTCAAGCCGGCCGAGCAGACGCCGCTGGTGGCGTGGCGCCTGGTGGAGGCGCTGGTGGCCGCCGGGGCGCCGTCAGGTGTCGTGCAGTTCCTGCCGGGGGTGGGCGAGGTGGTCGGCGCCCGGCTGGTCGAGCACCCCGACGTGGCGGTGGTGGCCTTCACGGGCTCGAAGGCCGTGGGCCTGGCCATCAACCGGCAGGCCGCCGTCACGCCGCCGGGGCAGTGCCACGTCAAGCGGGTGATCGCCGAGATGGGCGGCAAAAACGCGCTGGTCATCGACGCCGACGCCGATCCCGATCAGGCGGTCCCGGGGGCGGTCACGTCCGCGTTCGGCTACGCCGGGCAGAAGTGCTCGGCGGCGAGCCGCCTGATCGTGGTGGGCAAGGTGTACGACGAGTTCGTCGACCGGCTGGTGGGCGCCACGCGCGAGCTCGTCGTGGGCCCCCCGCGCCGGCCGGAGGTGCAGGTCGGGCCCGTGATCGACGAGGACGCCCACAAGCGGATCCTGCGCACGCTGGAGCTCGCCGGCGACCAGGGCGAGGTGCTGGTGACCCACCCGGAGGTGCCCGAGCGGGGCTGGTTCGTCCCGCCGACGGTGGTGGCGGTCGACGACCCCGAGGTGCCCATCGCCCGGGACGAGATCTTCGGCCCGGTGCTGGCGGTGCTGCGGGCCGCCGACATCGACGAGGCGTTCGCGCTGGCCAACCGGACGGACTACGCGCTGACGGCGGGGGTCTACTCCCGCTCGCCGGCCACCATCGCCCGGGCGGCGGCCGAGCTCCGGGCGGGCAACGTGTACGTCAACCGCCCCATCACCGGGGCGGTGGTGGGGCGCCAGCCGTTCGGCGGCTACGGCCTGTCCGGCGTCGGCTCCAAGGCGGGCGGCCCCGACTACCTGCTGGCGTTCCTCGACCCCCGGGTGGTCACCGAGAACACGCTGCGCCAGGGGTTCGTCCCCGACCTGTGAGGCCTCAGCCGGTGCGGGCCGCGTCGGCGGCGTCGCCGGTCGACCCCTCGATGGCCAGCTCGACCAGCGGCAGCACGCGGTGCCGGAGCTGTTCGGTGAGGGCGATCTGGGTGGCGGTCCGGTTGATGCCCTGCGCTTCGAGCACGCGGCCGATGACCGTCTGGAGGTGGTCGTTGGTGCGGGCCACGACCCGGCAGTGCAGGTCGCCGGGCCCGGTGACGGTGTGGATCTCGAGCACCTCGGGGATCCTCCGGAGGTGCTCGCAGACGTCGTCGAGCCGGCCCTGGGCGATCTCGAGGCTCACGAACGCGAGCACCTCGTAGCCCATGGCCCGCAGGTCGAGGTCGGGGTCGAAGCCGCAGATCACGCCCCGCTGTTGGAGCTTGTCGAGGCGTGCCTGTACCGTCCCCCTGGCGACCTGGAGCTGGCGGGCCAGCTCCATGACGCCGGCGCGTGGGGTGTCGCACATCGCCCTGATGAGCCGGGCGTCGAGCGCGTCGATTCCGCTGGGCAACATGGACAATGTGTCTAGCACAGCCGCGCTCATTGTGCACAAAGTGCCCAGCGCATTGACGATCTGTTGACGTGATCGAGCGCTCAGCCTTTGCTGGCGCGAGCACATCGAACGACGCACCGACCACGCACCACCGGGGAGCGGCCATGGGCGACACCCTCACGGCCCGTCAGGGCCAGCATCGACCGGGGATCGAGCCACCCGCGCTCGGCGGCATCGACCACGTCGAGTGGTGGGTGGGGAACGCCCGCGCCTTCAGCGCGTTCCTGACGTCGGCCTTCGGGTTCCAGGTCGTGGCCTACGCCGGGCCCGAGACCGGCCGGCGCGACCGGGTGTCCCACCTGCTCCAGCAGGGACGCATCCGGTTCCTCGTCACCGGGGCGCTGACGCCCGACTCGCCGATCGCCGAGCACGTGCGTGCCCACGGCGACGGCGTGCGCGACATCTGCTTCCTGGTCGACGACGCCGAGGCAGCCTACGCCGCCGCGCTCGAGCGGGGCGCGCTGCCCGAGCGGCCGCCCGCGATCGACACCGACGACCTGGGCGCCATCCACCATGCCGCCATCCGGACCTACGGCGAGACCGTGCACACCTTCCTCGACCGGTCGGCCTACACCGGCGAGTTCGCCCCGGGCTTCGGCCCGCCCATGCTCGACGCGGCCGCCGGCCCCGCCGTCGGGCTGGCCCGGTACGACCACATCGTGGCCAACGTCGAGCAGGGCCGCCTCGACCAGTGGGTCGCCTACTACCACGACGTGCTCGGCCTCGATCCGCTGGTGCACTTCGACGACGACCAGATCTCCACCGAGTACTCAGCGCTCATGTCGACCGTCGTGTGGAACCACGACATGGTGGTCCTGCCCATCAACGAGCCGGCGGACGGCCGGCGCAAGAGCCAGATCGAGGAGTACCTCGACTACTACCGCTCGCCCGGCGTCCAGCACCTGGCCCTGCACACGCCCGACATCGTGACGGCTGTGCGGGCCTTGCGCGAGCGGGGCGTGCGGTTCCTGACCGTGCCGCCCGAGTACTACGACGACGCCCGCGAGCGGATGGTGGGCGTCGACCTGCCGTGGGACGACCTGTCCGAGCTGGGGATCATGGTCGACCGCGACGAGGACGGGCACCTGCTGCAGATCTTCACCGAGACGCTGTGCGACCGGCCGACCGTGTTCTTCGAGATCATTCAGCGTGCCGGGTCGCGGGGCTTCGGCGCCGGCAACTTCAAGGCACTGTTCGAAGCCGTCGAGCGGGCCCAGGCGGCCAGGGGGAACCTCTGAGGCGGCGTTCCCGCCCGGCCGACCGCTCCGGGTGATCCGGCCCGACCCCGTCGCCGCCCGCGGGGGCGGGGACGACAGCCGGGCCGGGTCGCCGGAGCGACCGTTCTGGCGGCATCGCGCGTGGACCGCCCCGCGTGGGATCGCCGCCAGGACGGAGACCGCCCGGCCGCGGGCGGGTCGCTACCCCTGGTCGCCGGGATCGCCGAGCCGGTGGACCAGCACGACGTCGCCATCGCCGAGGGCCACCGGGCCGGCGGGGGGCTCGGGCGGCGGGAACGCCATCCCGAGCCGGGACGCCGCGATGGTGGCCTTGGCCACCGCAGCCTCGAGGTGCTCGACCGCCGCGGCGTGGTCGAGGCCGTCGGTCGCCCGCTCGAGGTGGGCGCGCGCCAGCAGCACGAACGGAGCCAGCTCGGGTGTGAGCGGATCGGGTGTGGAGTCGGGGGGCAGCCGGGAACCTCCGTCTCGAGCCATCGCCACAGGCTATCGGCGGACCACGCCACGCCCCCTATGTGATGGAGGAGGTGGGCGGCCCGTGTGGTAACTTGCCCATCCCACCGGGCCGTTAGCTCAGTTGGCTAGAGCACCTGCATGACGCGCAGGGGGTCAGGGGTTCGAATCCCTTACGGCCCACCCTCCGACCAGGGCATCAGCCCTGGTCGGCGCCGTTTTCGGGGGCCGCCGGGTCGTCCTGGGGAGCCAGGTGGGGACCCAAACCGTCCCCGCCGGCACCCTTCGGGGAGCCGAACAGCCGCTCCATCCCGGCGGAGGTGCATGCTGTCGAATCGTGGCGCAGCAGAACCCGGTGTGGCCGTTCGCCGCGAGCCGCTACGCGAGCGCAGTCGACGCGCCGCGCTCGACGAGCAACGCCGGCGTCGGCAGGTCGAGGATGTCCACGGCGAGCGACGTCACGCGCGTGCCAACACGCTCACGCGACCGGGCTCGCCGTTGCACTCGACGACGGTCAGGCCCTGGTCCCCGACTAGATGCGGGAGGGAGCTCGTGTCGTAGAAGCGGACGACGCCGGGCACGCGGTGGTAGCACGCTGCGCGCAGCCGCCAGTACAGGTTCTGGGACGTGAGCGACCTGCCGTCGCGGACGGGAGCGGTGATCAACAGGTGCCCGCCCGGCCGGAGGCAGCGCCGGATCTCGGCGATGAAGGCCGCGGGATGCGGGAGGTGCTGCAGGACGAGGCTCGCGAGGACACCTCCGAGCGACGCGTCCGCGAAGCGGAGCGGCGCGCTGACGTCGTGCACGTCGAACGTCGCGTCGACCTCGTCGCGCGCGGCTCGCGTCCGCGCGACCTCGACCATGTGAGGTGACCCGTCGACACCGACGACGTCAAAACCGCGCCGCGCGAGTGCGAGCGCGTGCGCGCCAGGTCCGCAGCCGAGGTCGGCGACAGGTCCGGGCGGTGCAACCACGTTCGCGAGCTCATCGGCGGTCCGCTCGACCAGCTCACGATGCTCCGGCTCGTCGCGTCGCCGCTCCCAGGCCGCGCTCTCGCGGTCGTACATGAAGCGCCAGAACCAGCGCGGGGCAGGCATGGCGGCGATGCTACGCGTGCGGCTGCTCGCGGACTGGGCGCACGCGGGCTGCCCCTCGAAGGGGACCGCACAAACCCGGGAGCAAACGCGAAGCCCGAGATCGGGCCTCTAGCGAACGCTGCTCGTACTCTTGCGAAATGCGACCACTTCGGTACTCCATCAATGTCACAGTGGACGGGTGCTGCGATCATCGCGTAATCCCCGCGGACGAAGACTTGCATCGTCACCACGTCGAGAACCTCAACCAGGCCGATGCCCTTCTCTTTGGCCGGGTGACTTACGAAATGATGGAATCAGCGTGGCGGCCGCCGGCGCCTACGGGAGCGAGACCTGATTGGATGGAACCCTTCGCTCAGACGATCAGCGCGGCAAAGAAGTACGTCGTGTCGAGCACCCTGGAGCAGGTCGATTGGAACGCGGAGCTCGTGCGCGGGGATCTGGGCAAGGCCGTTCAGCAACTCAAGCGGGAGTCGGGCAAGGGACTGTTCGTAGGAGGCGTGAAGCTCCCGCTGGCGTTGACGGAGCTGGGATTGATCGATGAGTACGAGTTCGTGGTGCAGCCCAGGCTCGCGGGCCACGGGCCGACGTTGTTCGCGGGGCTATCGAAGCATGTCGACTTGAAGCTCGTGAGCCGGCTGGAGTTCGGCTCGGGGGCAGTGGCGATGCGGTACGAGCCGAGAAGGTAGCCATCGGGATTGCCAGCCCGAGCCGGCCAGGGCATCGTCGCGCACTCGGGTCCGCTGCTCTGCCGGTTGCT
The DNA here is from genome assembly GCA_035693765.1 of Acidimicrobiales bacterium. Taxonomy (GTDB): domain Bacteria; phylum Actinomycetota; class Acidimicrobiia; order Acidimicrobiales; family VFJN01; genus ZC4RG19. The sequence goes on along the minus strand of DASSGC010000242.1, from coordinate 2,672 downwards.
CCTACGTGCTCGACGCGTGACCGATGCGCCGATGCCGCGCGTGGCGAGCGGCTGATCGGTGCGGGTCAGGCCTGCTCGCCCTCGGCGGACGCGTGGACACCGGAGTGTGCACCAGCGAGCCCTACCCCCGCGAGGACCCCCTTCACCGTTGCCCAGAAGTTCGGGCAGTCGAAGAGGTCGTCCTTGGGGCAGACGAGCGAGTGCTCGACGGCGTGCCGCGCCGCCTCCTCCCTTTCGATGCGGCGCTGCAGCTCTTCGGACTTGCGTACGGCAAGTGCGCGCCACGCGACCGGCGAGCGCCTGAAGGGCTTGACTTCAGGTGCGCTTGAAGATGTAGCCAGGCACCGTGGAGATGAGGAAACAGCTTGGCCGTCGGCTCGTCGCTCAGTTCATGCATCCCCGGGGACTGCCTGGGCGTCTCGCGGGGTGGGAGATGGCACTTCGGCCGTCGAACCGGAAGCGCAACGTCTGGGCGGTGTCGCTCCTGGACGTGCACCCCTCGGATCGCGTCCTCGAGATCGGGTTCGGGCCGGGCATCGCGGTGCGTGAGCTCGCACGGCGGGCGACTCGTGGCGAGGTCGTCGGGATCGATCGGTCTGCGGTGATGCGCGCCCAGGCCGCGCGTCGCAACGCGGCGGCGGTCCGTGCGGGCCGGGTGTCCCTCAGCGTCGCCTCGGTCGACGACCTACCCGACTTCGACCGCCCGTTCGACAAGATCCTGGCCGTCAACACCATGGGAGGCTGGTCCGAGCCCGCCCGCCGGCTGAAGGAGCTCGCAGGGCTGCTGCGCGGCGGTGGACTCCTCGCGATCGTCTCGCAACCGCGGTGTCCGGGCGCGACCGCCGACACCACGGCGGCTGCGGCACGCCAGATCGTCGGACAGCTCGAGGCGGCAGGTTTCGTTGCGATCCGCGTCGAGACGCTGGACCTCGAGCCTCCCGTCGCGTGCGTCATCGGGACGGCCCCCAGCCCTGCGGGCTCTTCCACTCCGGACGACCGAACCGGCCCGGCGTGAGGTCGTCCTCGCGTCGCGCTGACCTTGGCCTGCCTCGCGACGGGGAGCCGACCGGCAACGGACGCGTCGCCTGACATTCCGAAGGGTTACGTCGTCGTACCACTCAGACGAACACACCATCCAGCGAAGGAGTTGAGCATGGATGCTCGTTTGAACCTCGCCGGCAACGCCACCACGACCGCCACTGACCTTCCCCTGGCCGCCGGCACCTGGCCGCTCGATGCCATGCACTCGGGCGTGCACTTCAAGGTCCGCCACATCGGTCTGTCCAACGTGCGCGGCCGGTTCAACCGCTTCGACGCCACGCTCGGCGTCGGCGAGACCCTGGCCGACACCCGGGTCGAGGCCACGATCGAGATGTCCTCGGTCGACACCAACCAGCCCGACCGCGACGCTCATCTGCTCGGCACCGACTTCTTCTCCGCCGGCCAGCACCCGCTGATGATGTTCCGTTCCACCGGCATCCGGGCCGCAGGTGACGGCGAGTACGCGCTCGACGGCGAGCTGACCCTGAACGGCGTCACCCGGCCGGTCACCCTCGACGTCGAGTTCCACGGCGTCGAGACGCTCCCCGCCGACGGCTCGACCCACGCGGGCTTCTCGGCCACCACCACGGTGAACCGCGACGACTTCGGCGTCGACTTCAACGCTCCGCTGGGCTTGGACAAGTTCGCCCTCGGCAAGAAGATCGCGGTCGAGCTCGAGCTCCAGTTCGTGGCGCCCGAGGACTGAACCACCCGGCGCGCCCCGGGTCCCGCCCGGGGCGCGCAACCGCTACGTCGTGGTACGACGACACAACCCATCAGGATGTGAGGCGGGGTGCCACCTCACAGTCCGGTGCGCTGCCTCGTCGTACTGGTGAAGGCGGATGCGACCAGGGAGTCGGCGGCACCATGAGGACCCCATCCGAGCCAGGAAACGGCCATCCCGGACCGGGCCTGAGCGCGATCATGAGCGAGCGGCGTCAGCTGATCGATCTCGCCTACCGACTCCTCGGCTCGCTGGCCGAGGCCGAGGATGCCGTCCAGGAGACGTACGCCCGCTGGTACGCCATGTCCCAGTCGCAGCAGGACGCGATCGAATCCCCCGGCGCCTGGCTGACGACGGTCGCCAGCCGCGTCTGCCTTGACCTGCTCGGCTCGGCACGGGCCCGGCGGGAGCGCTACGTGGGCGAGTGGATCCCCGAGCCGCTGCCCGAACCCACGGAGTGGATCAGCGGTCGGCCGGGCCGCACCACCGTCGACCCGGCCGACCGAGTCACCCTCGACGAGTCGATCAACATGGCCTTCCTCGTCGTGCTCGAATCGATGACCCCGGCCGAACGCGTCGCGTTCATCCTGCACGATGTCTTCCGCTACCCCTTTGCCGAAGTGGCCGAGATCGTCGGTCGTACCCCGGCGGCATGTCGCCAGCTGGCCTCCTCGGCCCGCCGTCGCATTCGCGCCGCGCAGAGTCCCGCGACTCCGACAGCCCAGCGCGCCCGCATCGTCAGGGACTTCAAGCAGGCATGGGAAGCGGGGGACATCGACGCCCTCATCGCCCTCCTCGACCCCGACGTCACCGCGATCGGCGACGGCGGCGGACTCGTCAGCGCCGAGCTCCACCCGATCGATGGCGCCGAGCAGGTAGCGCGCTTGCTCGTCGATGTCGCCGGCAG
>DASSGC010000241.1:0-10203 GCA_035693765.1 Acidimicrobiales bacterium | reverse complement strand
GCCACGCGTAGGCCGTGGCGAGCGCCGCATCCGCTCGGCCTCTAACCCACCTCTAACCCACCTCTAACCCGGTCGGTCGGTCAGTCGGGGTCGGTGATGGCCAGGGCCAGGCGGTCGGCGGCGAAGGCGATCAGGCGGCTGGCGGGGAAGGGGTCGAGGGCACGCCGTTCGGTGGTGAAGTGGTCGGCCAGGCCGTTGAGCGCCGACCACAGGAAGCCGGGCACCAACCGCTCGTCGGCCACGTGGCGACCCTCGCGGGCGGCCGCGGCACGGATGGCGCCCATCAGCAGCCGGTTGTGGTCCAGGGTGACGGACCGCAGCTCGGCCACCAGCTCGCGCGGGACCTTGCGCTCGGCGGCCACCTGGTCGGGGTCGTGGCGCGTGGCCGACCACAGCGGGAAGTGCCGCCCGTACGAGCGGAACAACCCGAGGTGGGCGTCGATGACGGCGGACAGCAGGCCGGTGAGGTCGAGGCCGGCATCGGCCACCGGCCGGAAGGCCTCGGTGTGGGCCCGGATCGCCTCGGCGTAGAGCGTGGCGAACAGGGCCTCCTTGGTGGCGAAGTAGGAGTACAGGGTGGCGGGGCTGACGCCGGCGCCGGCGGCGAGGTCGCGCATGCTCAGCGACAGGTAGCCCTGCTCGGTGATGCGGCTGCGGGCGGCCTCGAGGATGTCGATGCGCCGTTGCTCGCGGTCGCCCCACCTGGTCGTCGAACGGCGACGGGCGGAAGCGCCCCGCGTGCGAGCCGTGTCCTCGCTGCGAGCCGCGTCCTCAATTCGAACAGTGTTTGATTCGGACACCGTTCGAATTCTATGCTCTCCGGCGACGAGGGGGGATGTCGATGGAGCTGTGGACCACGCGGATACCCGAGGCCGGTACCGCCGTCGCCCAGGCCCAGCGGGCCGAACAGGCCGGCTGGGCGGGCGTCACCTTCACCGATTCGCAGAACCTCGTGGGCGATCCCTTCGTGGCCGCCGCCCTCGCCGCCGACGCGACCAGCACGCTGCGGTTCGCCACCGGCGTGACCAACGCCCACACCCGCCACCCCGCCGCCCTCGCGACGGTGGCCGCCACCGTGCAGGAGACCTCCGGTGGCCGCTTCGTCCTGGGCATCGGCCGCGGCGACACCGCACTGTTCCACCTCGGGCTCGAGCCGATGCCCGTGGCCCGCTTCGCCCGCCGCACGACCGACCTCCAGACCTACCTCGCCGGCGGCACCGTCGACTGCGACGGCCACCCCAGCCGCATCCAGTGGCTCGACCGGGCCCGCCAACCCAAGGTGCCCCTCGACGTCGCCTGCTCCGGCCCCCGCATGATCGACTTCGCCGCCCGCACCGCCGAGCGGGTCACCCTCGCCGTCGGCGCCGACCCCGATCGCATCGCCTGGGCGCTCGACCTGGCCCGCAAGGCCGCCGCCGACGCCGGCCGCGAGCCCGGCGCCATCGACTTCGGCGCGTACGTCAACGTCGGCTGCCACCCCGACCTCGACGTGGCCCGCTCGCTCATCCGGGGCGGGGTCGCGGCCTTCGCCCACTTCTCGTCGATGCCCGGCTCGACCGGCGCCGGCCTGGCCGAGGCCGACCGGGCGGTGGTCGCCGAGGTCGGCCGCACCTACGACAGCAACCAGCACCTCAGCAACCGGGCGCCCCAGACCGAGGCGCTGGCACCCGACTTCGTCGACCGCTTCGCCGTCGTCGGCCCGCCCGAGGCCTGCGTCGACCGGCTGGAAGGGCTGGCCGCCCTCGGCGTCCGGCGGTTCGTCCTCACCGGGGCGAGCTTCGGCGCCGACCGCGACCACGCCCGCACCGCATCCCGCCTCGTCACCAGCGAGATCCTTCCTGCCCTCAGCTCCCGAGGAGACCCATGACGGACCACGACCTCGTCATCCGGGGCGGCACCGTGCTCGACGGCACCGGCGCACCCGCCCGCACCGCCGACGTCGCCGTGCGCGACGGCCTCGTCACCGAGGTCGGCCGGGTCGGCGGCCGCGCCGCCCGCACGGTCGAGGCCGACGGCCTGCTCGTCACCCCCGGCTTCGTCGACATCCACGCCCACTACGACGGCCAGGCGAGCTGGGGCGAGCGCATGATCCCGTCGTCCTGGCACGGCGTCACCACCGTGGTCGCGGGCAACTGCGGCGTCGGCTTCGCCCCCGTCAAGCCCACCGACCACCAGCGGCTCATCGAGCTGATGGAGGGCGTCGAGGACATCCCCGGCGTCGTGCTGGCCGAGGGCCTGTCGTGGGAGTGGGAGACCTTCCCGCAGTTCCTCGACGCGGTCGACCGGCGGCCGTTCGACATCGACGTCGCCCTCCAGGTGCCGCACGGCGCCCTGCGGCTCAACGTCATGGGCGAGCGGGGCGCGGCCCGCGAGCCCGCCACCCCCCACGACATCGCGGCCATGGCCCGCCAGGCCACCGAGGCCGTCGTGGCCGGCGCGCTCGGCTTCTCGACCTCCCGGACCCTCAACCACCGCACCAGCCGGGGGGAACCCACCCCCACCCTCACCGCCGGCGCCGACGAGCTGGTGGGCATCGCCCGGGCCATCGGCGCCACCGGCCGGGGCGTGCTGCAGGCCGTCTCCGACTTCACCGACGTCGACGCCGAGTTCGCCCTGTTCCGTCGGATGGCCGAGGAGTCGGGCCGCCCCCTGTCGTTCTCGCTCGTCCAGACCCGGGGGGACGCGTGGCGGCGGCAGCTCGACCTGCTGTCCGAGGCCAACGCCGACGGCGTCCCCATGACCGCCCAGGTGGCACCGCGGGCCGTCGGCCTGCTGCTCGGCCTCCAGTGCACGCTCCACCCCTTCCTCACCAACCCGGTGTTCCGCGAGATCGCCGCCCTCCCGCTCGACGGCCAGGTCGCCGCGCTGGGCGACCCGTCGTTCCGGGAGCGGCTCGTGGCCGCGGCGCGGGCCCGGCGCGACGAGGACCGCCGCCGGGGCCGGCTGATCGACGACTTCGCCCAGCTCTACGAGCTCGGCGACCCGCCCGACTACGAGCCCGACCCGGCCACGAGCCTGACCGCCCGGGCCGAGCGCGACGGCGTCGACCCGATCGACCTGGCCTACGACCTGGTCACCGCGGACGGGGGCCAGGCCTTCCTGTACCTGCCGCTGCTCAACTACGCCGACGGCAACCTCGACGCCGCCGGCGAGATGCTCGCCCACGCCCACACCGTGCCCGGCCTGGCCGACGGCGGTGCCCACCTCGGCACCATCTGCGACGCCAGCTTCACCACCACGCTGCTGACCCTGTGGGGCCGCGACCGCGACCACGGCCGGCTGGAGCTCCCCTACCTGGTCCGGCAGCACACCCGGGACACCGCCCGCACCGTCGGGCTCCTCGACCGGGGCGTGCTCGCCCCGGGGTACCGGGCCGACGTCAACGTGATCGACTTCGACCGCCTCACCGCCCGCCGCCCCGTGATGGCCCACGACCTGCCGGCCGGCGGCCGCCGGCTCATCCAGGCCGCCGACGGCTACGTCGCCACCGTCGTCGCCGGCCAGGTCACGTACGAGGACGGCGAGGCCGCCGGCCCGCTGCCCGGCCGGCTCGTCCGCGGCCCGCAGCCCGCCCCCACCCCGGGAGGAACCCGATGACCACCACCGACACCACGCCGCCGGTCGACCCGAGCGAGATCGTCCCCCTCGAGACGCAGTGCGAGTGGCGCACCGGCGAGGTGGGCGACAGCTACATCTTCCACCTGACCGACGACCACCTGGCCGAGCTGGACGCCGCGCTGGCCGGCGCCGAGACGCAGGTCGACGACGTGCTCGACATCACCCGCGAGCTGTTCCCCCTGCCCACCCTCGGCCCCGAGCTGGCCACCATCGCCGACGACCTCGTCAACGGCCGGGGCATGGTGCTCATCCGGGGCGTGCCCGTCGACCGCTACAGCAAGGACCGCGCCTCGGCCATCTACTGGGGCGTGGGCATGCACCTCGGCCACCCGTGGCCCCAGAACGCCAAGGGCCACCTGCTGGGCGACGTCGCCGACCAGGGCAAGTCGGTCGACGACCCGACGGCGCGGGGCAACGAGCTGGGCGGGGTGCCGCTGCCGTTCCACTCCGACGGATCCGACCTGGTCGGCCTGCTGTGCCTCGACGCCGGGGCCGGCGGCGGCGACAGCCTGGTCGCCAACGCCGTCACCATCCACAACGACCTGGTGCGCGAGGCACCCGGGCTGGCCGCCGAGCTGTACCGGCCGTTCCCCTACGACCTGCGGGGTGAGCATGCCCCGGGCTCGCGGAGCTGGTACACGATGCCCGTGTTCAGCCGTCGGGGCGACCGGCTCTTCGTCCGCTACATCCGGCCCTACATCGAGTCGAGCAAGCGCCACCCCGACGCCCCCCGGCCGTCCGAGGCCGCCCGGGCCGCCCTCGACCGCGTCGACGCCATGTGCGCCGACCCGCAGTACCGGGTGGCCCTGGGGATGCGGCCCGGCGACATGCAGTTCGTGAACAACTACCACGTGCTGCACGCCCGGGACGCGTACATCGACGACCGGGCCGCGGGGAAGGTCCGCCACCTCAAGCGGCTGTGGCTGGAGACCGACATCCTGCGCAACGAGGACAAGCCCGAGCGGTTCCGCCTGGGCCGCACCGACAGCTACTGGTCGCGCCACGGCCGCACCAAGAGCGAACTGCGGCTGTAGCGGTCGGGCGGACAGGGCGCGCCGCGCGCCCAGCGCGCGCGCTCGGGCGGCTGTCGCTACCCTTTGCCGCCCATGGGGTACGACATCGAGGTGGTCGATGCGCCAGAACGGCTCACGGCCGTCGTCGTGCTCTCGACCACCTGGCCCGGCCTGCCCGAGGCCGCGGGGGCCGCGTTCGACGACGTGTGGGCGTTCCTCGCGGGCGAGGAGGGCCTGCGCGACCGGGGCCACAACGTGATCCTCTACAAGGACGCGGTACCCAACGTCGAGGTCGGCGTGGAGGTCACCCGGACCTTCCCCCCGGCGGGCCGGGTCGAGCCGTCGGTGCTGCCGGGCGGCCGGGTGGCCCGCACCGTCCACCGGGGTGGCTACGACGGCCTGCCGGCGGCCCACCGGGCCGTGCGGGAGTGGTGCACGGCCAACGGCCACGACGTCGCCGGTCCCCGGTGGGAGATCTACGGCGACTGGGACGACGACCCGGCGCGCTGCGAGACCGAGGTCGTCTGGCTCCTCTGAGCGCTCGAGCGGATAGGTCACGCCGGCGCGTGTCACCGTGCTGCGTTGCCGGTCGGCCGAGCTGTCGAGCTGGTGCTTCCACGCCTAATCGCCACGCGTAGGCCGTGGCGAGCGCCCTGTCCGCTCGGCCTTCAAGCCGTTCCGGGTCGGCACGATCGCGCCCGGCGTGACATCGCCGACCCGGTACACGTCCCCCCGCCGAGCCGCAGGCCGTCGCCCCGAGCCGGCGGGCGAGGTCGCCGGACCCGTCGGTCGAGCCGTTGTCGACCACCAGCGGCCGGTGGCCGGGGGGCATCCGGCCGAGGACGTAGGGCAGCGCCTCGGCCTCGTCGAGCACGGGGAGCACAACGTCGACCAGTGCAGCCGCCGGGCGCGGCACGCCGCCGCCGGCCGCCCCGGCCCCCTGGGGAGGGACGTGGCGCCGGACCCCGCAGGCACGCCGGGCCGGGGCTGAGAGGTGGACCGGCATCGCCACGCCGGCCGGCCGCGAGCCGGGCGTGACCTGTCCGCGCGGATCCTCAGGCGAACGTGCGGACCAGGGCCAGGACCGCCTCGCCGTCGGGCCCTTCGGCCTGCAGCCCGGTGTCGGCGGCGCCGGCACGCTGGCCCGCGACCAGGCAGAGGTCGACCGCGTCCCCGGTGACCGTCGTGCGGGGCTCGCCGTCGTCGGGCGCGAAGGTCCACTCGTCGCCGTTGGGGGCGGAGAGCACGAAGGCCACGGGACCGCTGAGGGTGCGACCGGCGCGAGCGAACGCGTAGGGCAGGGTCCGCCAGGCGAGGCGGGCGATGTGCCACAGCCGGTCGGTCGGCTCCGGCAGCGGGCCGAAGGCGGCGGCCACGTCGCCGGCGTGGATCCAGGTCTCGGCCAGCCGGGTGGTGGCCAGTGTCTGGGCCGACAGCTCGCCGGCCACCCACGACACCCGCGCGTGCAGGTCGACGGCCTCGAACCCGGCCCGCAGCTCGGCGGCGCTCGCCTCCCACCGCGCGTTCAGCAGGTCGGGGGACGCGCCCCGCTCCCGCTCGACCATGAGGGCCGCCCCGTCGTCGACCGATGCCATCGGACCGGCGCCGCCGGTCATCCGCTCGATGAACTCGTCGAACGTGCCCGCCAGGCTGGCGACCGCCATCTCGTTCGTCTGGGCCAGGTGCAGCACGACGTCGGCCACGGTCCAGCCCTCGCACCGTGACGGTGCCCGCCAGCCGTCGCCGTCGAGCGTGCCGAGCAGGTCGGACAGCGCCCGCTGCTCGTCGGCCAGCGCGGTGCGGACGGGTTCCATGACCGCACTGTACGGCGGCGGACGGTCAACCGAGCCAGTGGACGTGGCGATAGGGCTCGGGCTCGGCGCGGGCCCACCGGACGACCCGGTCGGCGAGGTCGCGGTGCATGGCGGCAGCGGCCCGCGGGAGCGTGCGCTTCAGGACGATCACGACCGGGACCAGCGCCGCGCCAGCCGCCGCGCGCTCGTCGAGCAGCGGGACGAAGTCCACGGCGTTCTCGGTCACGACGACACGATCCTCGGCCACGGCGTACGCCAGCACCTGGGCGTCGGTCGATCCGTTGAGCCCCCGCTCGCGCACGTGGACGGCATCGTGCCGCGCCTTGGTGACGAGGCGGGCCGTCTCGGCACCGAACATCTCGTCGATCAGGAACCTCACGACGCCATGAGGCGTGCGCGTTCCGCGGCCAGATCCCGGGCGTGCGCGGCGGCCGCATCGTTGGCGGCGATCGCCTGCTCGATCTCCTGGGGGTGGGCAGCGGCGAAGTCGATCGCCAGGCGCACCAGGCGCGCCGGCAGGTCCATCTGCTCCGCCGCGCCGGCGACCTTGGCCTCGCCCCGGCCGGGGGCGTGGCGGACCGCGCCCACCACCTGCCAGACGTCGGGGCCGCCGGCCAGTGCGGCCCGGCGCCCACCCGGGCCGTCCCGGTAGACGATGCCGGGGTGGTCGGCGGTGCGGAGAGCCTCGTCGAGGATGCGCGAGACCAGGGAGGTCTCGCTGATCCCCTCGGCGGAGGCGTGCGCCGCCAGCCGGCGCTTGAGCTCGTCGGCCAGGCGGTAGGAGGTCGGGGCCACGGTCATCCTTCGTCCCGTCATCTCTTCGTGGTCATCTCTTCGTGGTCTTCTTCGTCGTCGACGTAGCGCAGTGTAGCGCCTACGCGGTGCTCGGCACCGATCAGGCCGGGACGGACCCCTCCAGGTCGGCGATCTCCGGCTCGCCGTGGGCCGCCGGACGGTCGGCGGTCGCCCCGTCCCGCCAGGGCGCCGTGCCGACCGCCGCCTCGCCCTCGGCCGCGCGGCGCGCCCGCGACAGGCCCCAGAGCCCGGCGAGCCCGGCCGCAGCGGCCCCCAGGGCCACCGACCAGCGGGCGCCGAACTGGTCGGCCACCCACCCGACGATCGGCCCGCCGACCGGTGTGCTGCCGAGGAACAGCATGGCCTGCAGGGCGAGCACCCGGCCCCGCATCTCGGGCGCCGCCTTGATCTGGACGATCGCCGTCGAGGCCACGAGGAACGAGATCGACCAGAACCCGAGCACCACCCCCACGACGACGGCAAGGGGCACCGTGGGCGTCACCGCCATGGCCGCCATGGTCACGCCGTAGCCCAGCGCGGCGACGCTCACGCGCCGGATGCCCGTGTCGTTGCGCCGGGCGGTGATCAGCGCGCCGACGACCGAACCCATGCTGACGGTCGAGAACAGCACGGTGAACACGGTGTCCCCGGCGTGCAGGTCGCGGGTCACGAACAGCGGGAACACGGTCGCGAAGTTGTACGACAGCGTGCCGATCACGGCCATCATCACCATCGGGACGAACAGCTCGGGCCGGTTGCGCACGTAGCGCAGCCCTTCCCGCACCTGGCCCCGGGCCCGTGGGGTGACCGGCGCCGGCCGCAGCTCCTCGGTGCGCATCAGCCACAGGCCGGCGAGCACCGCCAGGTAGGAGAGGCCGTCGGCCAGGAAGGCCCAGCCGTAGCCCACGGTGGAGATGAGCAGGCCGGCGAGGGCGGGGCCCACCACCCGGGACGATGTCATGAGGGCGCTGTTCAGGCTCACGGCGTTGTTGATCTCGGCCTCGGGCACCATCTCGGTGACGAAGCTGCGCCGGGTGGGGTTGTCGAACGCCATCGTGACGCCGCCGAACACCGCGACGCCGTAGATGGCGCCGACCGGCGGCTCGCCGGAGAAGGCGAGGGCGGCCAGCACGAACGACTGCACCATGGCCAGGGTCTGCACCACGAGCAGCAGCCGGCGCTTGTCGGAGCGGTCGGCGACCAGTCCGGCCCACGGGCCGAGCAGCAGGATGGGCCCGAACTGGGCGGCGGCCAGCACGCCGAGGGCGATGCCGCTGTCGGTCAGCTTGAGGACCAGCAGGGTCTGGGCGACGAGCGTCAGCCAGTTGCCGACCTGCGAGACGAGCTGGCCGGCGAAGAACAGGCGGAAGTTGCGGTGGCGGAGCGCGGCGAAGGTCTCGCGGGCGGCGGTGCGGAGCGACCTCACGGCGCCTCCTGCCGGGTGAGCTCGTCGATCACGTCGAGCGCCGCGGCCAGGCGGACCCGCTGCTCGTGGTCGAGGCCGGCCAGGCGGGTGGCGAGCCACATGTCCTTGCGCTGGCGCACCTCGGCCAGCAGCGCGGTGCCGGCGGGGCTGGGGGCCACGTGGGTGACCCGGCGGTCGCCCGCGTCGGGGCGCCGCTCGACCAGGCCCTGCTCCTCCAGCTTGGCCACGACCTTGGTGATCGTGGGCGGGGCGACCTGCTCGAGGTCGGCGAGCGACCCGAGGGTCACGGGCTGGTGGCACTCGATGGCGGTGAGGGCCGAGAGCTGGCTGGGCGAGAGCCCGGTGTCGCCCTGGCGGCGGAGGCGGCGGGCGAGACGGGTGGCGCTGACGCGGAGGCGGGCGGCCATGGCGCCGACGTCGTCGACGTGGGCGGAAGCACCGGCGCCGGCGGTCTCGGCGAGGGGGGCGGCGAGCGGGGCGGTCACACCCACACGCTACCGGCGAATAGTTAGTTCGGGTAACGAAAGGGACGGACGGAGGGTCGGCACCGACCGGGGACGCCCGATCGGAGGGATCGGCGCGGCCCGCCCGACGTTGTACAAAGGGGCCGACACGCGGGGAGGGAGTCACCCATGGTCCGTCGAGTGCGGGAACGCCGGGAGTGGCAGTTCTTCGGCGTCCTGCCCCGCGCCGACCGGCGCCTGGCCTACGCCTGGTGGGGGCTGCTGGTGGCCCGCGGCGCGCTGCCCGCCGTGTTCGCGGTGACCATGGGCGTGCTGGTCGGCGCCGTGCAGCGGAGCGACCCGCTGGGGGGGCCACTGGCGCTCGTGGGCGTCGTGTTCGTGCTGCTCCAGGTGCTGGCCCCCATCCACCAGGCGGTCGGCGCCAACCTCGGCGACCGCACCGCCGCCTACCTCTACGACCGTCTCACCGTGGCGTGCGTCGAGCCGCCCGGCGTCGGCCACCTCGAGGACCCCGACCTGGCCTCCGACCTGAGCATGGCCCGCGACTTCGACCTGGGCATGACCGGTCCGCCGTTGTCGATCAGCATGGACTTCATCGCCTCCGGGCTGGTCGAGATGGTCGGCGGCCTGGCCGCCGCGTTGGTGCTGTTCGGCTACGCCTGGTGGGCGCCGGTGGTGCTCGCCGGGGCCTGGCTGTCGACCCACTGGCTGCTGCGCGAGAGCGCGGTGTGGCGCGACCGCGAGACCGACGAGGTCCGCGAGGCGCAACGCCACGCCGACTACGCGTACCGGCTGGCGGTCGATCCGCCGGCCGCCAAGGAGCTCCGGCTGTTCGGCCTGGCCGGCTGGACGATCGACCGCTTCGTCGCCCGGCGCCGACGGCTGTTCGATCTCCAGCAGCGGGCCACCCGGCTGCGCGAGCGCCCCGTGCTGGCCAGCCTGCTGCTGGTATCGGTGGCCAACGTTGCGGTGTTCTGGTCGATGGCCGACGCCGCGGCCGCGGGGCGGCTCGACCTGGGCGAGGTCGTCACGTTCGCCCAGGTCGCGGTCGGCACCTCGATGATCGCGTTCGG